>JACDGF010000494.1 GCA_013815405.1 Caulobacteraceae bacterium
GGGCCCGCCGCGCGAGGAGCGGCCTTTCCATGGGGATCGGCCTTAGGCGAGCGCGTGACCTTCGGCAAGGACCCCTAGGCCGCGGCCTTCACCCCGGTCTCGGCCAGCCAGTCGAGGATCTTCTGCTTGGGCATGGCGCCGACCTTCATCGAGGTCATCTGGCCGTCCTTGAACAGCATCATGGTGGGAATGCCGCGCACGCCGTAGCGCGAAGGCGTGGTGGGCGATTCCTCGATATTGAGCTTGGCGATGGTGACCGCCCCGTCTAGTTCGTCGGCGATCAGCTCCAGGGCCGGGCCGATCTGCTTGCACGGCCCGCACCATTCGGCCCAGAAATCCACCAGCACCGGCTTGGCCGATTTGAGGACGTCAGCTTCGAAGGTGGAGTCGGTGACCGCGACGGTGCCCATGGCGAATCTTCCTTCAGGGAGGGGGTGGCCCTGGCCATGTAGGCCGCCCGCGCGCGCCGTCAACCGCGGATGTCTCTGTCGAGACCCGTTCGCCCATAAAGTTTTTCTGGCGCCGCCAAGAGTTAGCGTGCGGAACATCGACGCCGCGCGGCCGTTTGACCAGGGTCTGGCGGGGGCGAGGCGCAATACCGGCGCGCAAATCCCGGAGTCTTCCTTTTGTCATTGTCCACCTCTGCGGACGGCATCGTGCGGTTCACCCAAGTCGCCGTTCATCGCCTGGCTGCCCTGAGCCCGGGCGAGATCATCCTGAACCTCGTGCTCTCGGGCCTCGCCGTCGCCGCGGCGCTGGGTGCCGGGTTCGCCCTGCATCGCCTGCTGGGGGTGGGATTGCGCCGCTTGCCTCGGGAGGAAACGGCGAACCAGGTCCGGTCGTCGGGCGCCCTGCGGCTCGGATGGGCGATCATCAAGTTCGCCCTGGCGGCGGGCGCGGCCTATACGGTCCTTGGGGTGTGGGGTTTCGATCCCCTGGCATGGTCGGGCGGCGCCGCCGGCCGCGGTCTGATCCGGGTGGCCGGCCGGCTCGCCCTGCTGGCGGTGATCTTCGCCGCCGCCTTCGAGCTGACCGGCTTGGCCGTCCGCCGGACCATGGCCCGGCTCGCCGCCGGCGCCCGCGACCCGCGCCGGGCGGCCCAACTGCGCACCCTCTCTCCCTTGCTCGGCGGCGTCCTGCGCTCGGTGATCGTGATCATGGGCGCGATGATGCTGCTCTCCGAGTTGGGGGTGAAGATCGGGCCCCTCCTGGCCGGCGCCGGGGTGGCCGGCATCGCGGTCGGCTTCGGCGCCCAGAGCCTGGTTAAGGACGTGCTCACCGGTTTCTTCCTGATCATCGAGGACATCGTTTCGGTGGGCGACACCATCCGCATCGACACCTCCAAGGGAGAGGTTGAGCAGATGACCCTGCGCACCATCCGCCTGCGCGACTTCGACGGCACGTTGCACGTCTTTCCCTACGGCGAGGCGCAGGTGATCCACAACGAGACCAAGACCTTCTCCTACGCCGTCATCGACCTGCAGATCTCCTATGACTCCGACGTCGACGCCGCCCTGGCCGCCATGCGGCGGGTGGGTGACGACCTCGCCGCCGACGATGAATTCCGCGGCGAAATCCTCTCGCCCATCGATGTCCTCGGGGTCGAGACCCTCAAGGAGAACGGCCCGCAGCTGAAAGCCCGGATCAAGACCCGCCCCGGCGCCGACGCGGGCGTGCAGCGCGAATTCAACCGCCGGATCAAACAGGCCTTCGACACCGAAGGCGTCGTCATCCCCTATCCGCACATGCGGCTGGTCCTGCCGGGAAACGAGACGAAGTCGGCGTAGGGCGGACCGGAGCGTCGCCCGATCAGGCTGTGCGGGCGAGCCTTTCGATTGCCGCCCGCATCAAGTCTTCCGGCACGGCCATCAGCTTCGGCCCATCCGTCCACACCAGCGCCGCCTCGATCGCCCGGCCGGGGAACACCTCGGCCAGGACGGCCGCGTAGATCGCCATCTGCAGCACATAGGCGACGTCCGCGTCCTCGATCCGGTGCGGCGCGGGGCGGTTAGTCTTGAAGTCGACGACCAGGACGCGGTCCTTTTCGACCAGCAGGCGGTCGACCCGCCCCGATATCGCCAAGCCGGGAGGCAGCCGGGCCGCCGCGCCGGCGAGGGCGACTTCGGCCCGGGAGCCGGGGCCGAACACGGCGGCGAAGCGCGGGTCGGCGAGGACGGCGAG
>JACDGF010000039.1 GCA_013815405.1 Caulobacteraceae bacterium
AACAGCTTCGGGTTACAGTCCGTCGGCATCGGGGGCATCCTTGGGAATCCGATAACTCGTTGTCGCAAATGAATTATCTCAGATTCCCGCCCCCGATGCACCTCTCATGTTTGAGAAATCCAGGCTAAATCCGCGGCGGCCGCGAAGCCCCGCCCCCCACCCCTTCGGGGTCCCCCTCCAGAATGGCTTCGTCGCCCACCGCCGGAACCGTGCCGGTGGACCAGTCGGCCGCCCTGGTGAAGGGACCCTTGACCGGATTGAGCCAATGAATCCGCGTCATGGGGATTGTCTCGTTTGACCGACCCTCGCGCCACGCGCGCTGGAAGGTAAGGCCGGCGGCAAGCGGTCGCTCAAGGGCCGTCGACCTCGTAGACGATCCGGATGCGGCGCTTGGCCACGCTTGACACGCCGAGAGATCAACATGCAGAACAAATCCGCACGCCCCGTATGACCGTATATAAAGGGGGATCACGCCACGGCCGAGGGGCGATGCGCAAGACCGTCTGTTTCCATGTCGGCCTTCCAAAGACGGGAACCACCACCATCCAGCAATACCTGCGCAAGCAGGATGATAAGCTTCGCGCTGTCGGCTTCCTCTATCCAGGCCCGCGCGAGCATCAGGCTCTGGGCGCGGACCACAACCACCCGGTGATGTTCAACGCCATGACGGGCAAGGCGAAGGTTCCGTCGGCGGGGTTGGACCCGGAGGCCTGCCGGGAGGTGGTCGCCCAGGCCTTCGAGGCATTCCGCCGATCGGATTTGGCGCACCTGATCTGGTCGTTCGAGGCGATGGCGCTGGGCGTCCGCAACTGGGATGTGCGCTATCTGGAGCAGATCCTGGACGGCGCCGACGTACGCATCGTCTTTTTCGCGAGATACACCGACGAATGGTTGGAGTCGCTCGTCAAGCAGAACGTCTGGATCCGCGCTGGGCCGCGTGGAGAAAGAATCTACGGAAAACCGCTGCGACCACTGGCGCCACCGAGGGGGGCGGACGAAGGCGGCAAGGTACGCCCCGGCAGATACACGATCGCCCAAGGCGCCAAGATCAGTCAAGCCTTGCGGACCATGCGGGCCATCATGCCGTGGGCCAAGATCGTCTTGCGATCCTTCGATGCGAATTGCCAAGCGGGACGGGTGGTGTCCGGCGCCCTGGCGGCCATGGGAGTGCCGGTGGAGGCCTTCCCGGACGCCGACGACGAAGCCGGGGTGCGCAATCCGACGAAGTCGGATTCCTACAGCATGCTGCTCTATCATCTGGAAATCGCCCAGGCGGGGTGGGACGTGGTCCGCAGTGTCGCCACCGCGGCGCGAAAACGGGATGAGGCAGGCCTGAAATTCGAACCGATCAACGGTCGCAGATTCCGGGTTCTTTCGGACGAGAACGTGGTTGAAGCCCGTGGCTATTATGAAAGCTTGCGTGAAGATTACCCAAAGCTTCCGGCACAGCCGCCCTATGTCTCAAACCCCGCTGAAACATTTCTGCCGAAAAGTGAAGGCGTCGCGCTGCTGGATTGGCTGCGGCCGGAGATCTCCGACGCCATCTTCGACAAGGCGTGCGCCGCCTATCCCGCGACTCCTGGGGGCTGATCAAAGGCCGCGCCGGCTCAAAGTTGGACAGCCAGATGTCGAAACGCGTCGTTTTCCATGTGGGCCTTCCGAAGACCGGCACGACGACGATCCAACAATATCTGCGGCGCCAGGATGACAAACTCCGCTCTCTTGGGTTTCTCTATCCGGGCCCACGGGAGCACGAGGCCCTGCAATCGCACAAACATCCCCTGATGTTGAATGCCATGAAGGGGAGGGCGACGGCCCCTTCGGGCGGGCTCGACTTGGAGGGTTGCAGAAAGGTGGTGGCGCAGGTGTTCGCCGCCTTTCGCCAATCCGATCTGGAAAACCTGATCTGGTCTTGCGAGGGGATGGCGCTCAGCGCGGGCAATTGGGACGCGGACTACCTCAAGCAAACCTTGGAGGGCCTGGACCTGCGCGTCGTCCTGTTCGCCCGATACATCGACGACTGGGTCGAATCGCTCATCCAGCAGCGGATCCGAGGCCGCAGCGGCTTTCGCGAAAGGGTGTCGGCGGTGAAGCCCCTGCGGCTGGTTCCGCCGCCGCCCGCCGAGGGCGCGTCGAAAAGCCACGCCCGAAGCATGCTGGACCGAGGCGCGAAGATCGGCGGTTCTTTGCGGGTCATGCGGAGGCTTTGGCCGTCGGCGGAAATCGTCGTGCGCTCGTTCGACGCCAGCCGCGAAAAGGGGACGGTCGTCTCCGACGCCCTGGCGGCCATGGGCGTACCGGCAAAGGACGCGTTTGCCGATGCCGACGAAGAGGCCGGCGTCTACAATCCGACGAAATCGGGCCTCTTCAGCGTGCTGCTCTACCGTCTGCAGGCGGCCGCCGCCGATGCCGAAATCATCAACGCCGTGGCCGCCGCGGCGGAAAGGAGGCGCGACGAAGGTCGAGAGTACAAACCATTCGCCGATCGCCGATTCCGCTTCCTCTCGGACGAAAACATCACGCGGGCTCGCAGCTATTATGAAGAGCTCCGCCATGACTATGCCGATCTTCCGGCGCAGCCGCCGTTCGCGTCCAAGCCGGCCGACCGATACCTGCCCAAGGCGGACGGGGTCGCCGTGCTGGATTGGCTTCGGCCCGATATTTCGGACGGCGTCTTCGACAAGGCCCGCGCCGCCTATCCGGAGGATCCGCAAAAGTGACCAGATCCGGGTTGATGGAAGCAGTTAAGCTGTAATGTTGAAACGGGTCACCTTACACGTGGGCCTTCATAAGACTGGTTCTTCGACTATTCAGCAATACATGCGAACCCAAGAGGAAAAACTTCTCACGCTCGGTGTGTTTTATCCGGGGCCGCGGGAACACCGAGCGATGGACGCGCGGGCCAACCACCCATTGATGTTCAACGCCATGACCAAGCTGATGACGGCCCCGTCCGAAGGCCTGGACCTGCCGGCCTGTAGGGAGGTGGTCGCGGACGTGTTCGAAAAATTCCGTCAATCGAACCATGAAAACATGATCTGGTCCTATGAGGCGATGGCGCTCACCTCGCGCGCCTGGGATTCCGACTATCTGCGGCGCATGTTGCAAGGGGTCGATACGCGCATCGTCTTTGTCGCGCGATACACCGACCACTGGGTCGAGTCGCTCTATAAGGAACTCGTCCGGGCTCGGTCGGGCGCGCGCGCGGAACGGTTCTACGCGCTGCCGATACCCCCGATCGCGCCGCGCACCGAAACGCCCATGGGCACCGGGGGGCGATCGCCGGAGAGCCTGATGGGGCAGGCCGCCAGAATGGCCAAGGCCGTGCGGATCATGCGGAACAAACTGCCCTCGGCCGAAATCGTGGTTCGATCGTTCGACGCGGATCGCGAGGCCGGAAGCGTCGTCTCCGGCGCCTTGGCGGCCATGGGCGTCCCGGTCGAAAGCGCCTTCCCGGACGCCGACGAGGAAGCCGGGGTCAAGAACCCGACGAAATCGGATCTCTACAGCATGCTGCTCTATCACCTTATCGTGGCGCGGGCCGGGGTGGACGTGATCAAAGCCGTCCATGCCGCGGGTAGAAAGAGGGACCGCAAAGGCGCGAAGTTCGAACCGCTCGCCGGCAGGCGTTTTCGTTTCCTGTCGGATGAGGAAGCCATTCGGACGCGGGACTATTACGAAGAACTGCGAGAAGATCATCCCCACCTTCCGACGCAGCCGCCTTACATCTCCAAGCCGGCGGAACGGTACCTGCCGAGGGAGGAAGGCGTCGCGCTGCTGGATTGGCTGCGGCCGGACATCTCCGACGCCATCTTCGACAGGGCGTGCGCCGCCTATCCGGACGATCCGGGGGGTGACGGCGCCTTCCCTCGCTAGGCCCGCGCCCAGCCTCCCGGCAACCCCCGCGTCAGGCGGCGTTGCGCATGACTTGCCGTTCGATCCACTCGTAGGTCTTCTCCAGGCCCTTGACCAACGGCTGTGACGGGGCCCAGCCGAGTTTTTCCTTGATCAGGCGGTTGTCGGAGTTGCGGCCGCGCACGCCCAGGGGGCCGGGGATATGGTTGAGGGAGATGGTCTTGCCGGCGACGTCGGCCACCGCCCCGGCGAGCTGGTTGATGGTCACCATCTCCTCCGAGCCGATGTTGACCGGATCGGAAAAATCGGAGCGCAGCAGGCGGGTGGTGCCTTCCACGCATTCGTCGACATAGAGGAAGGAGCGGGTCTGCAGCCCGTCGCCCCACACCTCGATCGTGTCGGTCGAGCGGGCCTGGGCGATCTTGCGGCACAGGGCGGCCGGGGCTTTTTCCTTGCCGCCCTGCCAGGTGCCCTCGGGGCCGAAGATGTTGTGATAGCGGGCGATGCGGTTTTCCATGCCGTAGTTGCGGTTGAAGGCCATGAAAAGGCGCTCGGAGAACAGCTTCTCCCAGCCGTATTCGCTGTCCGGCGCCGCGGGATAGGCGCTATCCTCGGCGCAGATCGGGTTGTCCGGGTCTTCCTGATTATAGGCCGGGTACATGCAGGCCGAGGACGAATAGAACACCCGCTTGATGTTGCGCTTATGGGCCGCGTCGGCGACGTTGAGGTTGATCGTCGCCGAATTGTGCATGACGTCGGCGTCGTGCTCGCCGGTGAAGATATATCCGGCGCCGCCCATGTCGGCCGCCAACTGATAGACCTCGTCGAACCGGCGATCGATAACGCCGCGGACGTTGGTGGGCTCGCGCAGGTCGGCGACGACGAAGTCGTCGGCCTGCGTCTCCGCGTGCTCGTTGAACTTCAGGTCCACCCCGCGCACCCAGAAGCCTTCGCGCTTCAGCCGCTTGACCAGATGGCCGCCGATGAAGCCGCCGGCCCCCAATACCAATGCTGTCTTCATCGATTCCACCCTCCGCCGCCCTACTCGCCGTTTTCAAACCAATGTCAGGGAATGGCCCCGGCTCAGCGCGCGCCGAGGCGGCCGTTCATTGCCTGACGAGGCCGCCGATGACAACGACAAATCGACTGCCGTTTCACGACGGGCCGCCCCACGCCGCGCGCCGCCGCTTGACAGGCCGAGGAATCGACGACCAGAACAGACCCGGACATCCCCCTTAATCATCGGGCGAAGAGGGGGTTCACGTCACGGATCGAGCCGCATGCCAAAGCGTGTCTGTTTCTACGTCGGCCTTCCGAAGACGGGGACGACCACTATCCAACAATATTTGCGAAAACAAGATGACAACCTTCGCTCTGTTGGTTTTCTCTATCCCGGTCCGCGGGAACATCAGGCCCTGGATGCGCACTACAACCATCCGGTGATGTTCAACGCCATGATGGGCAAGATGAAGACCCCGGCGGCGGGCCTGGACGTGGAGGGCTGCCGCGAAGTCGTCGCCCAGGCCCTCGGGAAGTTCCACGAATCAGATCTGACGGATCTTGTTTGGTCGTACGAGGCGATGGCGCTCAGCGTGCACAACTGGGACGTGGACTATCTGACCGGGATACTCGCCGGCGCCGAGGCGCGCATCGTTTTCTTCGCGCGGTACACCGACGACTGGATCGAGTCGCTCGTCAAGCAGAACGTCTGGGCGCGCGCCGGCCCCCGGGCCGAAAAGCTCTATGTACGGCCCCTGCGGCCGGTCGTCGCGTCCGCGCCGGCCGAGGAGGGCGCGGCGTCCCGGTCGGCCAGGAGTACGCTCGGCGTCGGAGTCAAGATCATCGAGGCCTTGCAGATCATGCGCTCGATACTGCCCTCGGCGGAGATCGTCGTGCGATCGTACGACGAGAACCGCGCGGCCGGGACGGTCGTCTCGGGCGCCTTGGCGGCCATGGGGGTCCCGTTGGAAACCTTCCCCGGCGCCGACGAGGACGCGGGCGTGCGCAACGCAACGAAAGCCGAGGCGTACAGCATGCTGCTCTACCATCTGGAAATCGCCAAGGCGGGCATGGACGTGGTTCGGGATATTTCGTCGGCGACCCAGACACGAGACAGGAAGGGCCTGGAATTCGAACCGCTGAAGGGCCGCTGTTTCCGGTTTCTTTCGGACGAGAACGTATTCGAGGCCCGCGCCTACTATGAACGGTTGCGGGAGGACTACCCGGACCTTCCGCCGCAGCCGCCGTATGTCTCCAGGCCCGCTGAAAGATCCTTGCCGAGGGACGAAGGCCTCGCGCTGCTGGAGTGGCTGCGACCGGATATTTCGGACGCCACCTTCGACAAGGCTTGCGCCGTCTACCCGCTCATCTGAAGGGCTTGGCCAGAGAGTCCTTAGTCGAAGCCATGATATTCGAAACGCGCTAGTGACTTTATTCTGGTTGTGGCCAGAAAACGGGGAAAACAAGATGAGTGACGACCTTGTCTACAGGATCTTCGTCGAACTCGCGGTTCTGGAGAAGAAGCGCGACGTTGACGGCAACTGGCTCACCATGGAAAGCCAGGAAGTCTCGCGGCTGCTGAAAAAGGCGTTCAGCTTTGTCGCCAGAGCGGAGACCGAGGGACCCGCCCGTCAGATGAAACCGGCGGGCGGTTGAAGGACAGCTAAAGCAAACCACAGCTGAACTGAACCTTACTCTTCATGACCCTTATTATCGCCCATGGCCTTCCAAAATCAGGGAGCACATTTCTCTTCCAAGTGGCGAAGGACGTGGCCGCGTCGATCAATGGATTCCCTTACAACAAGGCCAAAACCCGTTTCTTTCCCGGGATGGATATCCCCGGCTATGTCCACCAGCCGGCGGACAGCATCATCGAGCCCTTGCTTCGGCTTCTTCCGCCCAAGGCGTCGTTCGTTCTGAAGACGCACGGAAGGATGACCCCGTTGATCGCGTCGGGTATTCAATCGGGATCGATAAAAGCGCTGGTGTCGTTCCGGGATCCGCGCGACGCGGTGGTGTCGATGCTGGATGCCGGTATCAGCGACCGCGAAAAGGGCAAAGAGCGGGGATTCAGCCTACTCTATAAGGCGGATGACGCGCTCAAGCCGCTGAAGAACGGCTGGGGGATGGCGCGCGATTGGGCATTTTTTCCGGGCGTTCTGGCCATCCCCTATCTTCTTACGGCGACAAACCAGGATTGCGTCATCCGTCTGATTTGCACGCATCTACGCGCCGGACACTGTGTCAACGAGATCCGTCAGCGCTATGCCGAGGACAAGGCAGCAAAGATCACCGAATTTCACAAGGGTGTCGCGGACCGGTTTCTGGAGGCCCTGACGCCGGAGGACATCGTCAGAGTCACGCAGAGTCTCGAAAGCGAAATTGCCGAGAGCGACGCCTTGACCGCGCGGTGGATGCGCGCTTACGGATTCGGAGCGCTCTTTCAGGACATGCATGACCGGCGGCAATCCCGACTAGATGGGTTGACCGGGTCGCGCAAACCAGCCGATCCGGGTGAATTGACGATCCCCGTGGCGCCACCGTCGGGCGACGGTCGGCCGGCGTCCAGGGGCGTCGCGGCGGAAGGGAAATATACGCAGCGCCGATAGGAAAGGCGCGGGTGGGTTGGCGTCAGAGTTCCAAAAAGGATTCCGCCTGCCAGTCCAATCTGGCGATCTCGGAAAGGTATGAGCGCACTTCATCAACATTGGTGAGGCGACTTAATATATCCGTCGAACTAGTCTTGACGATGTTGCTAGCGTATGACTGTGGTTGTCTGGAATCAAGGAACCCGAATACCGATGAGATAATTCGCGGATTCCGCAACATTCCATATTCGAGGAAAGAAAATTTCTGACTGGTGTCGGCGAGACGGGCCAACCACTTCGAATAGGGCGCCTGATAGCGCAGGCGAAAGGATTCGAACTTCCTGGCAATGAACTCCGTCTGGTCCTCGATCACATGATCGGCGTTGTCCGAGGCAATTTCGACCTTGGCCCCGGTGTCCGACCACTTGCCGCGAGCGGCGGCTATGCGTTGCGAGGACCAGACCGCAAGGACATTCTCCCTGTACAGGACGATTTTCTTCCAGCTGGGGTCATCGAGCGCCGCCTCCAACCAATCGTCGGCGTGGCCTGGGAAAATCTTGAATCCGAAGACGGGCTTGGTCCCCCAGCCGGAGATGCGGTCGACGAAGGCGGCGGCGTCGGTCTGTCGCAAGTCCCTCAACTCCGGCGTCGCGGGTTCGCCATATTGTTGGACGCTCGGATTGAGGAGTTCAAAGAGACAGCGCACATCGGGAGAAGCATTCAACACATTCGTCAGCAATGTGGAGCCGGTACGCGCCGAACAGAGGACCAGAAATCTTCCGATGGGCATGCGCAAACCTCGTACTAGGCGGTCATAAGCCGCATGATATAGTTCTTTGGGTCATTCGCGGCCAGGAAGCGGTCCCGCCCTAGAGCCGCGGCCTCGCCGAGCAGAGGCAACTGGTCGATGGCCGCGAGGATCGCGTCGGTGAGCGGCCCGGACAGAAAAGCTTCCGAATAGACCACGGGGTGGCCATAGCGCGCGAACTCGAGCATGTGCCAGGTATCGGCGATAGCGACCGCCGGTATGCCTCGGTTCATCACATCCCAGCAGATGCCGGAGGCTTTGCGCGCGTAAACCCCCGGGTGATAACTAAGGACGGCTAGGTCGGAACTATCCCATATATCGTTGTAATCCTGCTCGCTCAGACGGCCGTGCCTCAGTTCGAACCGCTCGTCGCCTTCCGCCGCCGAGGCGATCAGTTCGATAATCCAGTCATAGCGATCGAGCATGGAGCCGGACAGGTGGAGGATGAATTTCGCTGGCGCCGACGCCGCGCGCAGCCGCGAGATGACGTCGGGCATCATGTGGAGGCCTTTGTCGAGCTTGGCGTCGCCCATGTAGAGCAGGACGGTCGGCTCGCCAGATTCCGCCTTGGGTTGGATCGGCCGGCCGTACCCCGGCGCCAGGGCTCGGCCCGCCTCGACCGTCACCTTGGAAGATCGCGCGTGATCCTCCGCGACGACCTCGCCAAAGCCCAGGATGGCGATTCCCGCCCGACCGGCGATGACGCCCAGGGCGCGGCGATAGAGTTCGCAGACCGTCGGGTCCTCTTCCTCATAGTCGCTGGCCCGGTGGTTGATCGGTATCGGCATCATCAAGGTCACCACGGCCGATTTCACCCGATGTCCGTCGCCCTCCCCGACCTCTTCGGAAAGCCAGCGCGCCAAGCCCAGCACCTGAATCTCGTTGGTGGTGTGGACGAGCACGCGCACCGGCCGGTCGAAAAGATCGGGCGGTAGGTCGGCGAGCTGGCGATACGCCCCCTCGTTGAACGCGTCCAATTCCTCCATCGTGCGCACGCCGGCGCCGGGATAGGGTGACTGCGGCAGGGCGGCGACGAGGGGAATTTCGCGGCCATCATAGGTGATGGACGAAAGCGGCGAGGCGGCGTTGGCGACGATGATCGGCTCATGGCCCATCTCGAGGGCGGCCGCGCCCAGCATGCCGCTGACGCCCAGGTGGTGGCCTTCGCTCGCCACCAGCCCAGGGTCCAGGATCAGAATGCGTTCACCCATCGCGTCGCCTCGCCAAATCCGCGCCCGTCATAGCCAGGCGGCGGTAAGCTGTTGCACATACACCAGGCCCGGCGCTCCGTCGGCGGACGATTCCAGCCTGATCTCCAACGATAGGCGATGGTTTCGGCCACGGGAAGAGAGGGCCGCATCAAGGGCGATCCGCACCGGGCGCCCCGCCTCGATCACGAACCCGCCGCCGCGCACCTTGCCTTGAAGGGCGATGACGGCCCGCGTCCTCTCCCGGGCCGTCAGCTGGGCGGTCAGCTCCAGGTGTTCCGGCGCGCCGTCCCGGCCCGCCGCGGCGGGCGTGCAACTGAGGCCCAGGCGCACATAGGGAGCCTCCAGCACCAGGCCGTCGTCCTCCGGCACGGCCCCGACCGTTTCCTCCAGCCCATGGCCGCTCCAGAAATAGCATTGCTGGTTGGCCCGTCCCGCCGGCCGGTCGAGATGGCGCATCAGGCCCAGGCCGGCGGGCGGCGGGAGGGCGCCGACGGCGGGAACCTTCATCGCCTTCAAGACCTCGTCCCAACACCGCTCGTATTCGCCCAGGTTGGCATGCCCGGCGCGATAGTCCTCGATCCTCCCGGCGAACGCGGCCCGTTCCTTCTCGTCGAAGGCCAGGGTTCGGGCCCGCGCGGCGAACGCCGCGCCGTCGTCATGGGCGCCGGCAAGGTCGACCAGTCCCGGTATCGTCTGCATCGCCTGGGAGGTGGCGACGAAGGGCACGCCGGCGGTCAAGGCGTCGAGGGTCTTGATCGGCAGCCCCGTACCGACCGTCACGGGCAGGAGCAGCACGTCCGCCGCCTTGTAGAGCAGGCCCAGTTCCGGCAGCCGGCCGCAAAAGAACACATTGGGCAAATTGGCGCCGACGAACGCCTCGTCGATCGCCCCGGCGACGATGATCGTCAAATCAGGGTCGATCAGGCCCCGAGGGTAGGCCTCGAGGAAGAACCATTGCAGCGAGGCGATGTTGGCGGCGTGGTTC
>JACDGF010000495.1 GCA_013815405.1 Caulobacteraceae bacterium
CAGGATCCGGGACCCCGGGCGTTCCGATCAGCCGACACCGACAGGATCGGCAGTATTCCGGGCGGGCGGTGGGCCGAAATGGGGTCATTTCAAGGCTGGTTATGACAGGCTCTTAATCTTTTTGCCCGTGTGGCCCTGGGTCGCGAGGCATGCTCGATCTCGCGCGAAACGGGAAAGCCCCGCGACCGGAGGGGACGGTCGCGGGGCTCCAGGCAGTTGTCGGCCGACCGGTCCCACAATTCCAGGGAGCTGGGGGGGCTGTTCAGAACCGGAATCGCGGGCGTTCCGATCAGCCGACAGAGGCTCAGATCGGGGTTCAACCGGGCGGGCGCTAGGCCGAAACAAGGTCATTTCACGGCGGCTCGCCAAAGCCGGCGGCGCGGGCTAGGCTTCGAATCGCATGGCCCTAGAACTCGCGCAGCCCACCCCCGCCTCTCCGCCCACGGCGGGGCGGGTATTCTTCGATCGCGGCGAACTCCATCAGCTTCTTAGCCTCTACGGGCGGATGGTCGCGGCTGGCCACTGGCGTGACTACGCCATCGACGCCCTGGCGGACGCGGCGGTCTTCTCCATCTTCCGCCGGGCCCGCGAGACGCCGCTTTACCGGATAGAGAAGCGACCCGCCCTGGCGCGCCGCCAGGGCGTCTGGATGATCGCCGCCCACGGCGGGCTGGTGGTCAGGCGCGGGCGGGAGCTGACCGAGGTTCTTCGACTGTTCGACCGCGCGCGCTTCGCCGTCGTCGAATAGGGCCCCGCCGCGAAAAAGCCCCGGCGCGAGGCCGGGGCTTTGGAGGTTCGCCGTTCATTTTTGCCCGCCTATCGGCGCGCGCCGCCCATGAAGAAGAGCAGGAAGCGGAACAGGTTGACGAAATCCAGATAGAGGCTGAGAGCCCCCCAGCTGGTGGCGACGCTCGCCGCCGCCTGGTCTCCGCCCACCTGGTAGTACATCATCTTGAGGCGCTGGGTGTCGGCCGCGATCAGGCCGGCGAAGATGGCGACGCCGACGAGGTTGATGAGGAACACCAAGGCCGGGGAGTGGAAGAAGAAGGTGGCGATCGAGGCGAAGATCAGGCCCCAGACGCCCATGATCAGGAAGCTGCCCATCCCCGAAAGATCGCGCTTGGTTGTGTAGCCGACCAGGGACAGGCCGCCGAACGCCGCAGCCGTGACCAGGAAGGTCTGGAAGATGCCGACGTTGCTGTAGAGGATGAAGATCATCCCCAGGGACGCCCCGATCAGCGACACCACCGCCCAGTAGGTGATCCCGGCGCTGCGCGGCGATTGCTGGCGCGCGAAGCCCTGGAGCAGGAGGATGCCGATCGGCGCGAACGCCACGACCATGCCCAATATGGTGTAGCCGATGTGCCCCGCGCCGTCGACGCGGAACAGGAAGGCCTGGACCGCCGGCACCGTGCCGGTGACGAAGGCCAGGACGGCCGACAGCACCAACCCCAGGCCAACCTTGTTGTAGACGCCGAGCATGAAGGCCCGAAGGCCCGCGTCCACCGCCATATCCGGCGCCGCCACCGTCTCCGGTCGCGCGAGCCCGCGGTCAAAGTCGCTCATGTGAGAGGAACCCTTGTTCACTGCGCCCCCGTTGGGCGCTCAAGCGACAAATATCGTCTTCGCCGGCCCCGGGCGCAAGGTCGCTCTATATTTCTCCATATGTCCTACCTCATCATGAAGGGGCTACCCCCTACCCCGTTACTTGGCCCTCTCCCCCGTTCTGCACGGGGGAGAGGGCTTCAAGAAAGATCGAAGTCGGGACTGAGCCGGAAGGGGCTATGACACAGTAGCAGTAGCCCAAAGGAAGAGGGGGCGTTCGGCTTACTCCGCCCGCAGGATCGGCGCCGGGCGCTGGGCCAGGGCGCGCTGGGCGGCGAATAGCCCCAGGGCCGCCGCCAATCCCGCCGTGGCGCCGATCAGCGAGGCCGCGCCGGCCCAGTCGACGCTCCACCTCGCCTCGAAGACCACCGCCACCACCGGCCAGGCCGCCAGACACCCCAGACCCACGCCCGCGACGGCGGCGATCAGGCCCACCGCGCCATATTCCACCGCGTAGGCGGCGAGGATCTGGCCGCTGGCCGCCCCGAGGACCTTCAGGGTCGCCGCTTCCCTGGCCCGCGCCGGCGCCCGGGCGGCGATCGCGCCGGCCAGGACC
>JACDGF010000496.1 GCA_013815405.1 Caulobacteraceae bacterium
GGGGTGGAGGGGGCCAGCGGCCGTGCGCCGTCCTCTATGCGAGTCCCATCGATAGAGATGTGTGAAGGCCGGGCCATCGACGATTCGACCCTCACCCCCTCGCCGCGCGGATGACGACGACATCGAAGCCCGCAACGTGCGCCCAGGCCGAATCGGAGGTCATCGCCGGGAGGTTTCGCGTCCGCGCCAGCGCCAGGCAGGCGCGATCACCCAGCGAAAGGCCGGCGGATTTGGTGGCCCCACGAAGGTCGCCTGAAAGACAGGCGTGATCGGCGGTGAAATCGACGAGCTCGGCGCCCGTCGCCTCGATGGCCGCGCGAGCCTCGTCCACGGGCATCCCCCGCTCGCAGAGCTTGGCGACGACCTCGGCGAGGTTGACGCTCGACAATAAGGCGCCCGGCAGCGCGGCCATCACCTCTTTGGCGCCCGGCTCATCGAGAAGCAGTGCGAGGAGCGCCGAACTGTCGAGGACGGCCTCACTCACGCTCGGCGGCCGCGCGACGCTCCGCGATCAGCTCTTCGACAAGGCCGGAACCGGGCGGCACATACCGCCGCACGCTGGCTTGGGCCCGCCGGATAGCGGCGTCCAGAGGTTCGAGCACCACAGTGCGGCCGACGAGGCGAGCGATAAGCCGCCCCCCCCGCTCCAGGCCGAGCGCCGCCCGCATCCTGGCCGGAACGACGATCCGGCCGTTCGGCGCCATCGCCACGTTCGCCTGCTGCATTGTGACATCCTCCTGAAAATGACACATCAGTCATCTATGTCCAATCCTGGCGGCTATGTCAAACACCGCCCCCGGCGAGGTTCGCCCTCACGGGTCGCCGCGCCTCAGCCGGGCGATGAAGAAGCCGTCGAGACCGCCCGGCGCGTGGTGGGGCAGGATGCGCAGCCAGCCTTCCGGCGCCAGGCTCGCCGCCGGCGCGCCGCCCTCCCCGGGCGCGACCAGGTCGAGGGAGAAATCGCCGCGCGCGGTGAGGAAGACGCCGATCTGGTCCTCGCCCTCCTCGCGCTCCAGGGAGCAGACGCTGTAGACGAGCCGGCCGCCGGCCTTCACGCGGGCTGCGGCGGCGGCCAGCAGCGCGGCCTGGACCCCCGCCATCGCCGCGATGTCCCCCGGCCGGGCGTTCCAAAGCACGTCGGGGTGGCGCCGAAAGGTTCCGGTGGACGAGCAGGGGGCGTCCAGCAGCACCGCGTCGAAACTCCGCGCGTCGTTCCAGGCGGCGGCGTCGGCGGAGACCACCTCGGCGGCGAGGCCCGTGCGCGCGAGCCCTGCGGCCAGCCGGCGCAGGCGGCTGGCCGAACGGTCGAGCGCGGTCACAGCCGCTCCCATGGCGGCCAGCTGCAGGGTCTTGCCCCCCGGCGCGGCGCAAAGGTCCAGGACGGTTTGGCTTGGCCCAGCGCCGGTCAGGCGCGCGGGGATCGCGGCGGCCGCGTCCTGCACCCACCACCGGCCGGCTTCATACCCCGGCCAGGCCGCCACAACGCCGCGCCGGGATGTCCGCAGCGAGCCCCCCGGCAGCCGCTCGGCGCCCAGTTCCTCGGTCAGATCGCCGTCCCCCGGGTCGCGCGGCGTGAGGTCGGTGGCCGGCTCGTCCGGAATCATGCCGGCGATGGCGAGGGCCGCCGCTTCGCCATGGGCCGCGCGCCAACGGGCGAAGAGCCAGGGCGGGGCATGGGCCTCGGCGTCGAGCTTTGGCGGCCCGTCGCGCAGGAGGCCGCGCAGGACCGCGTTCACCAGCCCCCGCAGGGGCTTGGGGGTCAGCTCGACGGTGGTGTCCACCGCCGCGAAAGCCGGGGTGTCCAGGAAGAAGGCCTGGGCGGACCCCAGGCGCAGAAGGTCCCGCGCCGGCGCCGGCGGCTCGCGCTCGAGCCGCGCATCCAGCGCCCGGTCGATCGGCCCCAGTCGGCGCAGGGTCGCCATGACCAGGGCGTGGGCGAAGCCCCGGTCCTGGGCCGTCAGCCGCCCGTGGCCGCTCGCGCCCAGCGCCTCTTCCAGGCCGCCCTGCCCGCGCAGCGCCCCCTGCAGCAGATTCAGCGCCGCGGCGCGCGCGACGAGGGCGGGGTCGGCCGAATTCATTCCCGAGCCCTGCCCGACCGGCGGGCCGGCGGCAAGGCGCCCCCCCAACAACTCCGTCATCACCGGGCGCCGGTCCCGGTG
>JACDGF010000040.1 GCA_013815405.1 Caulobacteraceae bacterium
CCGCGCTTTTTCGAGCGGGCGGAGATCCGCGACGCCCACGCCTATCTGCGGCTGGTCCAGTCGCCGGACGACGACCTGGCTTTCGAGCGGATCGTCAATACGCCCCGGCGCGGCATCGGCGACACGCCGGTCCAGAAGCTGCTTCAGCTCGCCAGGCGCGCGGGCGTCTCGGCGTTTGCGGCGGCGCGCGACCTGGCGCGCAGCGACGACTTGACCCCCCGCGCTCGGACCGCGCTTGGCGTCTTCCTGAGGGACATGGGCCGTTGGCGCGACCAGAAGGCGACCTTGCCCCACGCGCGCCTGACCGAGACGATCCTGGAGGAGAGCGGCTACATCGACGCCCTCAGGTTGGACAAGGGCCCCACCAGCCAGACCCGGCTGGAGAACCTCAAGGAACTGGTCCAGTCCATGGGCGCTTTCGAGAGCCTGGAAGCCTATCTCGAGCACGTTTCCCTGGTCATGGACCTCGATCGGGGCGGGGGCGACGACGCGGTCCAGATCATGACCCTGCATTCCGCCAAGGGCCTGGAATTCCCCCTGGTCTTCCTGCCCGGCTGGGAGGAAGGGGTGTTCCCCAGCCAGCGGAGCATGGACGAGACCGGCGAGAAGGGCCTGGAGGAGGAACGGCGCCTGGCCTATGTCGGCCTCACCCGGGCGCGGGAAGAGGCGCGCATCTCCTTCGCCGCCAACCGCCAGGTCTACGGCCGCTGGACCAGCCAGCTTCCCAGTCGTTTCGTCGATGAGCTGCCGCTGGCCAGCGTCGAGGCGGCGTCGGAGACCGGCTACTATGGCGGCGGGCCGGGCCTGCGCGAGGGCGCGTCGCGCTGGGACGAGGTCAACTACGGGTCGGGCTACGACAGCCCCGGCTGGAAGCGCGCCCAGGCGCGCGGCTACGCCGGCGGCCCTCCGGGGCGGACCCGGGTGATCGAAGGCGAAGGCCGCCTGGTCGCCATCTCCGACCCCGCCGCCGCCAGCGCCTTCGCACCCGGCGAGCGGGTGTTCCACCAGAAGTTCGGCTACGGGGCCGTGACGTCGGTCGAAGGCAACAAACTCACCGTCGCCTTCGAGAAGGCCGGCGAAAAACGCGTGATCGACAGTTTCGTGGAGCGGGGGTGACGCGCGCCGCCTTTCGGGATGAAGAGATTGGCTTTACGAGGAGGTGGGCCGCCAGTCGGCATCCCTAATCAGACCTGGGGGAGAGCGTCGTGAGCACGAAGCATCGCGCAGTCGCCGGGCTGGTCGCCGCCGCAATGACGGCGACTACGCCGCCGGCCTTCGCCTGGTCGAACCAAGGTCACATGGTCACCGGCGCAATCGCCTACGACGATCTGGCGAGATCGAGCCCGGCCCTCGTCGCCGAGGTCGAAAAGATCATGGCGAGCCATCCGGACCACGCGCGGTTCGAAAAAGCCCTTGCCGGCTATTCGGGCCAAGCGCGTACGCGGCGCCTGTTCGAGCAGATGGCGCGATGGCCGGACGACGCGCGCGGGGGTTCCTTTGATCATCCAGCTTGGCACTATTGGCTTCGCCTCGTCCCCTCGCGAACCGACCCGATCACGCTCCCGCCCAGGATGCTCGCCCTGACGGCGGGCGAAGCGGCCGAGGCCTATGCCCTGAACCTGGCGACCGTGCGCGACGCCTATGCCCCCGCCGCCGAGCGCGCCGTCGCCCTTTGCTGGGTCTTTCATCTCACGGGCGACGTCCAGCAGCCCCTCCACGCCGGTCATCTCGTGTCGAAGCGCTTTCCTTTGAGCGATCGCGCCGGCCAGAGCGCCTTCGTGCGGGCGAACGTGGTCGCGGCGCCCGTAAACCTGCATCAGTTCTGGGACGACGCGATCGGCGGGGACGAAGACGGCGACGCGAACGTAGAGGCGGTGCGCCAGCGTCTCGGCGGCGACTTGCCGCGCGCGGATCTGAATGAGTTGAACGGCAAGGCCGACGCCGCCGCTTTCCGCGACTGGGCCGAGGAAAGCCTGGCTCTGGCGCGCTCCGCCGTCTATCAAGACGCGGCGTTCGAAGGCGCCGCGCGCCCTGAAGCGGCTCCGATCCTGACCCCGGATTACCTGCTCACGCGCAAGCGGGTGGGCGAGCGCCGGATCGCCTTGGGTGGTCACCGAATCGCGGACGCGGTGCGCGCGGCGCTGGCGCCTTGACCTGACTTGGCGTGACCGGGCCTTCGATCGGCTTGGGATTCCCAAACGGAGGCGAGCCGGAGTCAAGGGTTGAGCCGAGAGAAAGCCGGCGAAAAGCAGGTGATCGACGGTTTCGTGGAGCGGGGGTGAGGCGCATCCCGGAGCGCGGACTTCCAGTCCGCTCTTTTTGGCGCGATTTCAGGTATTCCGAGCGAAAAGAGGCGGGCTGGAAGCCCGCGCTCCGAGCCGTCACCCCTCCAAATCCTCCGCCAGTATGGCCATCTCGAACATGAACGAGCCGTCCTCGTCCTCGTCTTCGTAGATCACCCCGATGAACTCGCCCTTCATTTCGACCTCGGCGGAGTCCTTCTGCTTGGGCCGTGCCTTCACGGCGATGTGCGGATTGCCGAAGGTGCGCTTGAGGTGCGCCTGGACGCGGTCGATGTCATTCTGATCCATGAGGCGGAACCTAGCGGCATTCGCCGTCGCCGCAAGGGTCAGATCACATAGTCGTAGGCCGCGTCGGCCAGGGTGTGGTCCATGCTCTTGGCCGGCTCCTCGCAGGTCGGGCAATTGATCAGCCGGGCCGGGACGCCGGCGGCGGTGCAGTGGGCCGGGACCGATTTCAGGACGACCGAGCCGGCTGCGATCTTGGCGTGGTCGCCCACGGTAATGGGACCCAGCACCTTGGCCCCGGCCCCGAGCAGCACGCCGTGGCCGATCTTGGGGTGGCGGTCGCCGCGGTGGGCGCCGGTGCCGCCCAAGGTGACGCCGTGCAGCATGGAGACGTCGTCGCCCAGGCTCGCCGTCTCGCCGATGACGATCCCGGTGCCGTGGTCGAAGAAAGCGCCCCTGCCGATCGCCGCGGCGGGATGGATATCGACCTGGAAAAGCTCCGACATCCGGCTCTGCAGGTAGAAGGCCAGGGAATCGCGGTCGCGACGCCACAGCCAGTGGGCCACACGGTGCGTCTGGAGGGCGAGGAACCCCTTGAAGTAGAGCAGCGGCTGGACATAGCCCCGGCACGCCGGGTCGCGCTCGAAGACGGCGCGCAGATCCGCCTGGGCGGCGTCGATGATCGAGGGATCGGCGGCGAACGCCTCGTCGGCGATCTCGCGCACGCTCAGGGCGCGAAACTCCTGATCGCCGAGCTTCCGGGCCAACTGGTAGGACAGGGCGTCGGCGAAATCGTCATGCCGCAGGATGACCGCGTTGAGAATCGAGGCCAGGCTTGGTTCGCTCACCGCAACATGCTGGGCTTCGTTGCGCAGCGCCGCCCAGACCGGGGGCGCGAGGCTATGTTCGACGACTTCCAGGCGGTGGGCCATGGGGATCCCCTTCCCTTGCCAAATCCCGAGCCCTTCAAATTCGATATGGGGCGCGGGACCGGCGCGCGCTAGACCACGGCCGCACGAGAGGATTGCCCAGGTGACCCCATCCGCTCCGGACACCCCGGCCTTCGGCGAGGCGCTGCCGATCGAGGCCTCGCCCTCCGTCCTGTCCTTCCTGGCCCGGCGCCGCTCGGCCTCGGCGCTGACCCTTCGCGCGCCGGGGCCAAGTGAATCGCAACTGCGCCGGCTGCTTCAGCTCGCGGCGCGGGCGCCGGACCACGGCAAGCTGTCCCCCTGGCGCTTCGTGATCCTGCGGGGCGCCGGCAAGCGTGCATTCGTCAAGTCCCTGGAAGCCATCGCCGAGGGCCGGCCGAACGCGGTGAAGGCGACCGCCAAACTCGGCAAGATCCGCACCCCCCCGCTGACCGTGGCGGTCGTCTCCCGGTACACGCCCGGCGAGATCCCCGAATGGGAGCAGCGCCTGTCGGCCGGCGCGGCCTGCATGCTGCTCGCCATCGCCGCCCAGGCCATGGGCTATGGCGCCAACTGGATCACCGACTGGTACGCCTATGATCCGGCGGCGACGCGGCTGCTGGGCCTGGGCGAGGGCGAGAAGGTGGCGGGGTTCGTCCACGTCGGAACCCCCGCCGAAGCCCCGCTCGAGCGGGCGCGGCCGGACGTCGGCGCGATCACCACCGTGTGGAAGGGCTAGCGGCCCCCATAGACGGGCACGCCCTGGTCGGGCAGCCACAAACCTTCCGGCGGCGGGCCGGTCTGCCAGAAGACGTCGATCGGGATTCCGCCCCGCGGATACCAGTAGCCGCCGATGCGCAGCCACGCCGGCGCCGCGGTCTCGACGATCCGGCGCCCGATGGCGAGGGTGCAGTCCTCGTGGAAGGCGCCGTGGTTGCGGAACGACGCCAGATAGAGCTTGAGGGATTTGGATTCGATCAGCCAGCCGGCCGGCGCGTAGTCGATCACCAGCCGCGCGAAATCCGGTTGGCCGGTAACCGGGCACAGCGAGGTGAACTCCGGAACGGTGAACCTCGCCAGGTAGAGCAGGCCCGCCTGGGGATTGGCGACGCGCTCCAGCACGGCCTCGCCGGGGCTGGCGAAACCCCGGGCCTCCCGGCCGAGGTGGGTCAGACCTTCTTCTTCCATGGCGGCGGGCTTTAGCGCGGAACGCCGGTGTCGGGAACCTTGGTATCGAGCGCAAGAACCGGATGGCCGGCCGTCACGGACGGCGGCACGCTGGCGAAGTAAAAAAGGAGATCCCCCATGAAATTCGCCATCACCGGCCTCCCCGTCGAGCGGTTCTCGCCCCTGTTCGGCCTGTCGCCCGAGGTATTGGCGGCGCGCCAGATCGTACGCCAGACCGTCGATTCCAAACCGGGATTCCCTTGCCGCGTCACGCTCGAGGACGCCGAGCCCGGAGAAACCGTGCTGCTGCTCAACCACGAGCACCAGAGCGCGCCCACCCCCTATCGCGCTAGCCACGCCATCTTCGTGCGCGAGGCGGCAAAGGAGACCGTGCGCCTCGAAAACGAGATTCCCGAGGTCTTCCTGGGCCGACGGCTGTCCATCCGCGCCTTCGACGCGGCGGGGATGATGGTCGGCGCCGATCTTTGCGACGGCCAGGACGCGCCCGCGCTGATCGAGCGGCTGTTCGCCGACGAAGCCGTCGCCTATCTGCACGCCCACAACGCCGGGCGCGGCTGCTACGCGGCGCGCATCGACCGCGCCTGAACGGCCGCGACAACCCCGCCGGCGCCCGCTATCAGGCCTGAGGGAATTGCAGCGGGAGAGACGCCATGGCCAGGGATTTCCAAGGCTGGGTAGTGGTGGTGACCGGCGCCTCCACCGGCCTGGGGCGGGCGATCGCGGTGGAGACGGCGGTGCGCGGCGCGGCGGCGGTGATCATCAATTTCGCATCGAACCAGGCGGAAGCCGAAGAGACCGCGCGCCGGGTCGAGGCCGAGGGCGCTCGGGGCGTGCTGGCCCGCGGCGACGTGGCGCTCGACGCCGACTGCCGCGCGATCGCCGCCGCCGCCGAGCCGTTCGGGCGTATCGACGCCCTGTTCAACAACGCCGGGGTGACCCGGTTCGCCAACGACCACGCCAACCTGGACGCGGTCTCGTCCGACGATTTCCTGCGGCTCTACGCGGTCAATGTGGTGGGCCCCTACCAGATGATCCGCGCGGCGCGCGCCCTGCTCGAGGCCGCGCCCCAGCCGGGCGCGGTGGTCAACACCGCCTCGGTGGCGGCGGTGATCGGCATCGGCTCGTCGGTCCCCTACGCCGCGTCGAAGGGGGCGCTGGTGACCATGACCCTGTCGCTGGCCCGGGCGCTGGCTCCGAAGATCCGGGTCAATGCGCTCTGCCCAGGGTTTATCGACACGCCCTGGTTCGGCAAGGCCATGGCCCCCGAGTCCCTGGACCGACTGCGCGCCGGCGTGGCCGCGTCCATGCCGTTGAAGGCCGCCTCGACGGCGGAGGACATCGCCGGGGCGGCGGTGTTCCTGGCCTCGCCGGCGGCGCGGCACATCACCGGCGAGGCCCTGATGGTCGACGCCGGCCTGCACCTGGGCTATGCGCCGCTCGCCATGCGCTAAAGGAACGGACCTTCGAAGATGCCAACCACCGTCGCCGACAAGCGCGTCGCCTTTCGAGCCTTGCACGAGAGCGGCTGTTTCGTCCTGCCCAATCCCTGGGACGCCGGCTCGGCAATCGCCCTGCAGAGCCTGGGGTTCAAGGCCGTGGCCTCCACCAGCGCGGGCATGGCCTGGTCGATGGGCCGGGCCGACAATGCGGTGAGCCTGGAGGATGTCCTAGCCCACTTGACCGCCCTGGCGGCGGCGGTCGACATCCCGGTCAACGCCGATTTCGAAAACGCCTTCGCCGACGACCCGGCGGGCGTGGCCGCCAACGTGACGCGGGCGCTGGAGACCGGGGTCGCCGGCCTGTCGGTGGAGGATTCCACCGGCGCTCCGGCCGCGCCGCTCTATGATTTCGATCTCTCGGTCGAGCGCGTCGCCGCCGCGCGGGCGGCCATCGACGTCAGCGGAACCGGCGTGGTGCTCACTGCCAGGTCGGAGGGCTTCATCGCCGGACGGCCGGACCTGATCGAGACCGTCCGCCGCCTGACCGCGTTCGCGGCGGCGGGGGCCGATTGCCTCTACGCCCCCGGCCTTCGCGACGCGTCCGATATCGCCGAGGTGGTGCGCGCCGTGGCTCCCAAGCCGGTGAATGTGCTCACGCCTGGCCTTGCCGTCTCCGCCCTGGCGGATCTGGGGGTGCGGAGGATCAGCGTGGGCGGTTCGCTGGCGCGGGCCGCGTGGGGCGAGTTCCTGCGCGCCGCCCGCGAGATCGGCGAGGCGGGGACCTTCGGCGCCTTTGCTCGCGGCGCCTCCGGCGGCGAACTGAACCGCCTGTTCGCCGGCCGTCCCAAGGACTAGGCCGCGCCGGCCTCCGCCGACGCCGGATTCATCGGCGGGCGCACCGCCTCCACGATGTCGGCATGCTCCTGGGCGCGGACGCGCTCGGTGATGTTGAGGCGGGTGAAGAGATGGGTCGCGCCGTGATCGCGCACGGCCTCGTTCCACAGGGCGCGGGCGCCGGTCAAAAGGTTCTGGCACTCGCCCACATGGACGACCTCGTAGCGCTCGCCCGCCTCGCGCGCGTAGAGGAAGTTGCCGCCCATCGGCGAGAGCGGCCGGCCCTCCCGAAGGAGGTTGAAGCGGTAGACGGCGCCCGAGGCGCCCCGAACATCGATGATGTCTCTCATAGCCTTAGTGTAGCGACTTGGCCGGCAAAGGCGAGCCGCTAGGCGAGGTGGGACTCGATCCAAGCCCGGCCCGCCGGGAAGTCGACGACCGGCAGCTCCGGGAATCGCCGGTGGAAGTCACGAAACCGCAGGGAGTCGAGTTCCCCGCTCAGGTCGGGTAGGCGGGGCTCCTCGCCCAGCACCTTGATCACCGCGATCCCGTGGTCGGCCGCGATGATCCGGAAGTCGAGGTCGCGGCCCCCCAGCAGTTCGAACGCGACCTTCCAACCGTCGCCCGTCCACGCCCGCGTGGAGATCTGGGGGACGTGCTCCTCGATCCAGTCGCGGGGCAGCATGTCGTGCAGGGCGACCCAACCGCCTGCCCTCACAGCGGCGAGGGCGTTCACCAGATCGCGCCTGACCTGGGGATAGACGTGCAGGCCGTCGATGAAGACGACGTCGAAGAGCTCCGCGTTGGCGGCGAAGAACTGGTCGCTGGTCAGCCGATGGGTTCCGCCGCGCGCCGGGTCGACCCCGATCTTGTGCTTCGCCGCCACGGCGTCGAAAAGCTCATTGGCGGCGCAGCCGATCTCGAGATACCGCCCGCCCCGATCGGCCGAGAGCAGCAGGTTCACGATCTCCGCACGGCCATGGGGAATGGTCGCCCAGTCGTAGTCGAGCGCGTGAGGATAGCGGCTCGCGGCGTATCTGCGCGTGAGTGCCGTCTCGCGGAGGAAAGAGCCGAGGCTGCGCTTTTTCCCGGGTTTCGACATGGCGCCTCGCCGGCTCGATGAAAGGTGTCGCCCCTCCGTGTGAAGGGGAAGCTTGGCATAGGGCGCACGGCGATCGGCCGCAAAGACCAACTTGCGCGCGTTGATGGGCCGCTATCCCTCGCGCGGGCCCGGGATGGTGGGGACGGAGGGACTCGAACCCTCACGGCCTGCGGCCAACGGATTTTAAGTCCGCTGCGTCTACCGGTTCCGCCACGTCCCCAGAGAGACGAACCTAAAGGCCCCGCGCGCTTCGGTCACGCTCAAGCTTCCACCCGCCGGATGGCGCTCGCGCCAATCCCCTCTAGCGCCGCGACCAGCGCCTCGGCGGTGTTGGCGACCTCGCCCGCGTCGCGACCGCGGATGACCAGGTTCGAGCCGTGGCCGTCCGGCCCGAAGAAGGGGTAACTGCCGAGCGACAGGGCCGGGTGGGCCTTGGCCAGGGCTTCGAGGGGGGCGGCGATGGCGCCTTCGCCGGCGCCTTCCACGCGCACCGTGCGGGAGACCACCACCGCGGCGGTGCGCAGGCGCGGCCCTACGTCCTCCAGCATGCCGCGCATGATCAGGGGCACGCCGGCCAGGACGAAGACATTGCCGATCTGGAAGCCCGGCGGACCCTGGACGGGGTTCTCGACCAGGCTGGCCCCTTCGGGGACCCGGGCCATCCGCCGGCGAGCGGGGTTGAGCGCCTCGCCCCAGCGCGCGGTGAGCATCGCCAGGATCTCCGGATGCTCGATGAGAGGCGCGCCGAAGGCCTCCGCCACGCATTCGGCGGTGATGTCGTCGTGGGTCGGCCCGATGCCGCCGGTGGTGATCACATAGTCGTAAGCCCTGCGCAGGGCGTCCAGGGCGGCTATGATCTCGCCCTTCACGTCGCCGACCACCCGGGCCTCGGCCACATCGACGCCGAAGGGGGCGAGGTAGCGAGCGATGGCGGCGAGATTGGTGTCCGCCGTCCGGCCCGAGAGGATCTCGTCGCCGATGATCAGGGCGGCGGCGGTGACGCGTTCCTCGCTCGCCATGACCGCCTCCCATGGATGCCGCGCCCCGCTGGACGGCATAAGCCGCCGATGCTCCCGCCGCAACCGCTGGCCCATGGCGTGCTCATCGCCCGCTACAAGCGCTTCTTCGCCGACGTGACCCTGGACGACGGCCGGGCCGTCACCGCCCATTGCCCCAACCCCGGCGCCATGCTGGGGCTGAACGCGCCGGGCCTGGGGGTGTGGGTTTCGGCCGCCGAGGGCGCGAAGCGGAAGCTCGCCTGGACCTTGGAGCTGGTCGAGGCCGACGGCGGGCTGGTGGGGGTCAACACCCTGGCGCCCAACCGCCTCGTCGCCGAGGCCCTGGCCGCCGACGCGATCCCCGAACTGGCCGGCTACGGCGTCCACCGCCGCGAGGTGCGCTGTGGCGACGCGAGCCGGGTCGATTTCCGGCTGGAGCACTCGGGCCGCGCGCCCTGCTGGGTCGAGGTCAAGAACTGCCATCTGCGCCGAAGCGAGGCCTTGGCGGAATTCCCCGACTGCGTGGCGGCCCGGTCGCTGCGGCACCTGCGTGAACTGGCGGCGCGAGTGGCGGCGGGCGATCGCGCCGTCCAGCTGTTCGTGATCCAGCGCACCGATTGCGACCGCTTCGCCGCCTGCGCCGACCTCGACCCGGCCTACGCCGCCGGGCTGACCGCCGCGGCCCGGGCGGGTGTTGAAGTCTTGTGCTATGGTTGCGACATAGGGGTGGAGGCGATCGCCATCGCGCGACGCCTGCCGTGGATCGATGCGCCGGGCGGCGGCTAGAAAGAGAGAACGATCTGGACATGGCCCTGGCCGACGACCTTTTGGACGGCGAGACGCGCACCGGCCACATCAAGATCCACGGGCCCGAGGGCTTCGAAGGGATGCGTGCCGCCGGCCGCCTGGCCGCCGAGTGCTTGGATATGCTGACCCCCCATGTGAAGCCGGGTGTCGCCAC
This sequence comes from Caulobacteraceae bacterium, assembly GCA_013815405.1. Taxonomy (GTDB): domain Bacteria; phylum Pseudomonadota; class Alphaproteobacteria; order Caulobacterales; family Caulobacteraceae; genus Acaudatibacter. Next base: position 9,959 of record JACDGF010000040.1, read on the forward strand.
CGGCGAGCTCGACCGCCTGGCGCGGGAGTTCGTCCTGGACCACGGCGCCCTGCCCGCCTGCCTATACTATCGCGGCTATTCCCACACCCTTTGCATCTCGCCCAATCACGTGGTCTGCCACGGCATTCCCGGCGAGCGGGCCCTGCGCGAGGGCGACATCGCCAACATCGACGTCACCGTGGTGGTGGACGGCTGGCACGGCGACCACTCGCGGATGTACACGCTGGGGGAAATCGCGCCCAAGGCGCGGCGGCTGATCGACATCACCTATGAGGCGCTGGAACGCGGCCTGGCGGCGGTGAAGCCCGGCGCGCGGCTCGGCGACATCGGGTTCGCCATCCAGTCCTACGTCGAGGCCATGCGCTGCGGGGTGG
>JACDGF010000497.1 GCA_013815405.1 Caulobacteraceae bacterium
CGCCCTGGCCGCGCTGGAGGCCCGCGCCGCGAGGCCGGCCCAGATTCCGCCGCCGCCGCCGGCCCGCGAAGTCCACGCCCGCGAGGAGCGGGTGCGCATGACCCGGCTTCGCCAGACCATCGCCCGGCGGCTGAAGGAGGCCCAGGCGACCGCCGCCATGCTCACCACCTTCAACGAGGTGGACATGACCGCGATCATGGGCCTGCGGGCCCGCTACAAGGATGCGTTCGAGAAGCGCCACGGCGTCAAGCTCGGCTTCATGGGCTTCTTCGTGAAGGCCTGCGTCGCGGCCCTGAAGGACGTTCCGACGGTCAATGCCGAGATCGAAGGCCAGGACCTGATCTACAAGAACCACTACGACATCGGCGTCGCGGTGGGGACCGAGCGGGGGCTGGTGGTTCCGGTGGTGCGCGACGCCGACGCCCTGAGCCTGGCCGATGTCGAGCGCGAGATCGCCGCCCTGGGCAGGAAGGCGCGCGAGGGCGCCCTGGCCCTGCAGGATCTTCAAGGCGGGACCTTCACCATCTCCAACGGCGGGGTCTATGGCTCCCTGATGTCCACCCCGATCCTCAACGCCCCCCAGTCGGGCATATTGGGCATGCACAAGATCCAGGATCGGCCGGTGGCTCTGGACGGCCAGATCGCCATCCGCCCGATGATGTACCTGGCCCTCTCCTACGACCACCGCGTGGTCGACGGCCAGGGCGCGGTGACCTTCCTGGTTAAGGTCAAGGACCACATCGAAGACCCCCAACGCCTGCTGCTGGAAATTTGAGGCTCGAGGCGAATAAAGAAACCCGCTTGGGGGCCTCGCGCCCCCTCCGTCACGGCGCGAGAAAGAGCGCCGCGCCACCTCCCCCGCTTCGCGTGGGAGGATTGAGAAAAGGCGAGGTCGCGCCGCTCCCAATCCTCCCCCGCCCACTTGCGGGGGAGGGGGACCCCGAAGGGGTGGAGGGGGCGCAAGGCGGCGACCGCCACGCCAAACACCCATGCGCCTGACGCCGCGCCAGCGGGCCTCTTGGCTGGCCCATCTTTTCAAGGCCGTCACCCAGCAGCATCATGCCGAGCTGCGCGCGACCTTCGCCCCTTATATCCCCTCCGACGCGGTGGTGGTCGACATCGGCGCCCACGCCGGCCAGTTTTCCAAGCTCTTCGCGCGCATGGCGCCCCAGGGCCATGTCTACGCCTTCGAGCCCTCCGCCTACGCCGGCTCCTTGATGACCCCGGCCCTGAAGCTCAACGCCATCGGCAATGTGACCCTCCTGCCCCTGGGGCTCTCCGACGCGCCGGGCGAAATCGTCCTGCGCACCCCGGTCAAGGCGAGCGGCGCCCTCGGCTTCGGCCTCGCCCACCTTGGCGCGCCGGACCCGTCCCTTCCCGCGATCGACCAGGCCGTCACCTTGACCACGCTGGATGACTTCGTCGCCGAACGTGGCCTCGAACGGCTCGACTTCATCAAGGCGGACATCGAGGGGTGGGAACTGCGCGCCCTCAAAGGCGGCGAGCGGTCCTTGAGGCGTTTTGGGCCCGCGCTTTTCCTGGAGGTGGACGGCGCCCTGCTCGCCCGGGCCGGCGACACGCCCGCGGACCTGTTCGCCTGGCTGGCGAGCCTGGGCTATGACTTGCCCGGCCCCGTCGGGACGGGTGACTATCTCTTCGTCGACAGGCGGACAAATCGGAAAGAGGCATGGCCGAATACGACGTCGTCATCATCGGGGGCGGCCCGGGCGGCTACAACGGCGCCATCCGCGCCGGGCAGCTGGGGCTGAAGGTCGCCTGCGTCGAAAAGCGCGAGACCCTGGGGGGAACCTGCCTCAATGTCGGCTGCATCCCCTCCAAGGCCCTGCTCCATGCGTCGGCACTCTATGAGCTGGCCAGAGAGGACTTCGCCGGCTTTGGCATCGAGGTGACCCCGAAACTGAACCTGGGCGCGATGATGAAGCAGAAGGCCGATTCGGTTGGCCATCTGACCCGGGGCGTCGAATTCCTGTTCAAGAAGAACAAGGTCGATTGGATCAAGGGATCGGGGCGCCTCGCCGGCCCCGGCCAGGTCGAGGTCACCGGGGCGGACGGCGCCGTCACGCCCTTGACGGCCAAGGCCGTCGTCATCGCCACCGGCTCGCGGCCCGCGACCCTGGCCGGCGTAGAGG
>JACDGF010000041.1 GCA_013815405.1 Caulobacteraceae bacterium
GGCTCGGCCGCCGCCGGCGCGGGCGTCTCGACCGCCGAAGGGGCCGGAGCGGGCGCCGGCTTCGCCGCGGGCCCGCTGACGGGGTATTGCGGTTGCAGGGGCGGGGGCGCCTGGTAGTTGTCGCGAACCGCGTAGGTCGGCGTGGCGCAGGCGCCGACCCACGTCGCGAGCCCCGCGATCGCCGCCGCCTTGATCAAGATCCGCGTCATCGCCACTCCGTTTTTTCGCGCCAGGATTCCGTCGTGACGGCGGGCTAGAGTTCGCGCGCCACCCCCTCCAGCAGCGGCACGAAGCGCACTTCGCAGAGGATATCCACGGAGAAGCCTCCTACCCCGTCCCCCGCGTAGCGGCAAAGTTTCTGGATCGGACCCTTGCCCACCGGCGCGACCAGCACCCCGGAGGGTTTGAGTTGTTCGAGAAGCGGCTTGGGCTCCTCCGGCGCCGCCGCCGTGACCAGAATGCGGTCAAAAGGCGCCTGCTCGGGCCAACCCAGCATGCCGTCGCCGAATTTCGTGATGATGTTGGTGAGCTGGAGGGACTGGAACCGCGCCTCCGCCTCGCGCAGCAGGGTGCGGTAGCGCTCCACAGTGTAGACGAGCCGCGAGAGGCGGGCGAGCACCGCGGTCTGGTATCCCGATCCCGCGCCGATCTCCAGGACTCGCGCCCGGGGCTCCAGGGTCAGGGCCTGGGTCATCAGGCCGACGATATAGGGCTGGCTGATCGTCTGGCCGCAGGCGATCGGCAGGGCCGAATCCTCCCACGACCGGTCCTTGAAGAGGTCCGGCGTGAAGAGATCCCGGGGTGTGCGTTCGATCGCGGCCAGGACCGCCGGGTCGGTGACGCCCTGCGACCGAAGCGTCAGGATCAGGCGGGCCAGGCGGGTCTCCCGCTCGGCCGGCTCCCTGGGCTTGCGGGTCATGCCCTCGCCCGCAAGTTCGGCGGCGCGCCGCCCACCGAAGCCTTCAGCGCCGCGACCGTTTCCAGATGCGTCAGGTCGATATGCAGGGGGGTGACGGAGATGCGCCCTTCATAGGCGGCCGCCAGATCTGTGCCCCGCTCGGGCCTGGAGGGTTCGGCGGTGAAACCCAGCCAATAGTAGTCGCGGCCGCGAAGGTCGGTGCGCTGTTCGGCGTAGCGGGTGCGCACGTCGCGGAAACCCTGACGGGTCACCTCGACCTCGCTGATGCGCGCCGCCGGCCGGGCCGGGAAATTGATGTTGAGAATCACGTCCGCGGGCCAGCCGACCTCCATCAGGCGCTCCACCAGCCCGGGCCCGAAGCGCTCGGCCGCTTCGAAGGGCGCCGGCAGGGCCGCATCGCCGTAGCGCATCATCTGCGACAGCGCCATGGCCGGGACGCCCAGCGCCATCCCCTCGATGGCGGCGGCCACGGTGCCGGACATGGTCACGTCCTCGGCGGCGTTGAGGCCGCGGTTGACCCCAGAAAGCACCAGGTCGGGACGGTCACCCTCGATCAGGTGCTGGACGGCGAGCATGACGCAGTCGGTGGGCGTGCCCAGCACCGCGAAGCGCCGGTCGTCCAGCCGCCGCACCCGGAGCGGTTCGGAAAGGGTCAGGGCCCGCGACGCCCCCGACTGCTCGGCTTCCGGCGCGCAGATCCAGACGTCGTCCGACAAGGCCCGCGCGATCCGCTCGAGGACCGCCAGGCCCTCGGCATGGATCCCGTCGTCGTTGGTGACGAGCACTCTCATGCCTCGGCGCCGACGTGGGTCATGCCCCGCATATAGGGGTGGAGCGCCTGAGGGATGGCGATGCGTCCGGCCTCGTCCTGGTAGTTTTCCATGATCGCCACCAGGGCGCGGCCGACCGCCAAGCCCGAGCCGTTGAGGGTGTGAACGAACCGGGCGGTCTTGTCCTTGGGGCCCTTGAAGCGGGCGTCCATGCGGCGGGCCTGGAAGTCGCCGCAGTGGGAGCAGGAGCTGATTTCGCGCCAGGTATTTTGCGAGGGCAGCCAGACTTCCAGGTCGTAGGTCTTGCGGGCCGAAAACCCCATGTCGCCGGCGCACAGCAGGACCGTCCGGAAGGGAAGTTCGAGGCGCTTGAGCACCGCCTCGGCGCAGGCGGTCATGCGTTCATGTTCGGCCTCCGACTCCTCGGGCGTGGTCACTGAAACCAGCTCGACCTTTTCGAACTGGTGCTGGCGGATCATGCCGCGGGTGTCCTTGCCCGCGGCGCCCGCCTCGGACCGGAAGCAGGGGGTCAGGGCGGCGAGGCGCAGGGGCAGGCGATCGGCCGGCGTGATCTGGTCGCGGACGAGGTTGGCGAGGGACACCTCGGCGGTCGGGATCAGCCAGAGCCCGTCGGTGGCGCGGAACGAATCCTCGGCGAATTTGGGAAGCTGGCCGGCGCCGAACATCGCCGCGTCCCTGACCAGCAGCGGCGGCGAGACCTCCGTATAGCCATGCTCTTGGGTCTGGAGATCCAGCATGAATTGGCCCAGCGCCCGCTGCAGCCTCGCCAGGGCGCCGGAGAGGACCACGAACCGGGCGCCGGACATGCGGGCGGCCGCCTCGAAATCCATCATGCCCAGGCCCTGCCCCAGGTCCACGTGGTCCTTCGCCGCCTCGCGTCCGACCGGCTCTCCCCATCGCCGGATTTCGACATTGCCGTGCTCGTCGAGTCCGAGCGGGACGTCGGGCGCGGGGAGGTTGGGGAGGGCGGCCAGCAGGGTGTGGAGGTGATCGCGCCGCTCCGCTTCTTCCTTGGAGTTTTGGCTGATCAAGCTCTTTTGGGAGTCCACCCGCGCCGTCAGATCCGCAACATCGGCGTCTCTGCCGGCAGCCTTGGCCTGGCCGATTTGCCTGGAGAGTTCGTTGCGCATCGACTGAAGCGTTTGCAGCCCCGTTTGGATCGCGCGCAGGCGCTCGTCCGCCGCCAATATCGCCGGCGTGTGGGCGCTCAGCCCCCTCGATTCCCACGCGCGATCGAACGCCGCGGGGTCGTCGCGAAGGGCTCTAAGGTCGTGCATGGATCGGAATGAGCGCCTGGAGTGGGAGGGGCCTTCCCCCTTAAGGCGCGCCGGCGGGGACGCCAAGGCGTCAGGCCGCGCCGTTCCGCCAGTTAGATACCGTGTCGCCGGAGCTCTGTCCCCCAGCTCTCCCGGCCAAATCGATTTCCCCGGAACTCGCGCACTCTCTCAACCAGGTCGCACTCCCTCGATTTTACCTTCGGCGAGAGGGCGGCCGCCTTCGAAGAGGGTGGACCATTTGCCTTCTGTCAGCCAACCGTGAGGGGCGCCAGGCATCAGGAATCTAATCGTCCCGAGCTGGTGGCCCTGGGCATCCGGTACACCTTCGACTTCTACGACGAAGCTCCATGCGTTGCTAGTCCAGTCTTCGCTCTGGTGGTCGAAGCGGGCCGGCAAAGAGAACCGCTGCCCTCGAGGCGAATGGTTCGACGGGCCCCTTACCAGCCAATGAAGGAGAACATTCGTTTGCAGCGTCATGGTGAACTTGGCCAGGGTGTGATGGTCGGCTTCCCCATCTGATTATAGAAGTAGCGAAGCGGCCGGCGCCGACCCATCGGTAGCGGTGGGCGCCCAACCCAAGTCTGTCAACTCCCATCAACCGCCCGGCCAGGTCGGAGCACGGGGTCGCGGCGGAGCGAATGGTGATCAGTCTCTTCCATCGGACGATGATCTGGCCTTCGCCCTCCGAGCTTCCTGGATGATCCGATTCCAATAACCCACGGCTTCTATATGCTGAACGCGCGTCAAGGTGATCTTGTTCGCTGGGTCGGTCGGGCTTCCGCTAAGGATTATCGGTTGAATCTCAAAAATTTCTTTGTCAGCAGCATCCGCCGGCCGACTTTTTGCAAATTTGATTTGAGATGACATAGCAGGCTTCACGCTATGTAGAGCACTTCTAGGAACGTGTTGAAGCTCGAAGCGATCATGCGAGCTAGGCTTGGTTCCATGCCTACAAAGGGAATGGAATTGATCGGCATCGCCGGCGTCCGGGTGTCGAAAGCGTAAGCTTCACCTCCCCCATCCGACCCGAAGATAAAGAAGCCTGGAGCATACTCTTTCACTTTATACAGCATGTTCATATCGGGCAATTCACTTATACTCCATAGTATAACGTACGAGTTTTTCCCAATAATACCCTCACCGCCGCCAAACATTTTTAGGAATTTGACGTATTCATTAGGTATATTAATGTTGGTCTTCCGTTTAAAATCGACAATTTCATTCATTATTGCTGGTTTTTTTCCCCGAAAACCAGAAAACAAATCGTCATTATTGGATAAAATCACGCCAGTCACCTTGATAAGTCGCGTTGAAGTTGATTCCACCATGTCGTTGCTGGTATATGTTCTGCCGAGCTTAGCGGGATTTTATTAGAGGGGTCGGTTGGACTGCCCCCGAATTTAATTGGCTGGATCTCATGAATCTGAAGTGTATTAAGCGTTGAGTCTGCTGTGTGCATTGCCCGGTTTGCCTGATTGGCCGCACTTCTAGCGGCCTCGTATTCGTCACCCTCTAATAGCCTGAACGGCCCGGCCGGTTCGGGCAGGCTGGCGGGATAACCACTCCAATCCACTATCGAAAAGCTGCCGTCCGCAAGCAAGGCGCTTTCTGGGCCGGCGAAATCAAAGGCGACATAGCCGCTGCCTGCGGCAATTGTGGTGATACCGAACAGGCCGGCCACCACGCCTGTCGTCACGCCGAGCGCGGGACCTCCTAACCCCACGGCGAACAATTGTCCCTGAGACTCCGTCGACCCGGGGAAGTTCCCGCTCGCGCATTGACTGCCTTCGTGCGGGAACGCCGCGCAAATTTCGTTCACGCTGCCAAAGGAAAAAAACTTTCCGACGTAGCCCACAACCCTCGCAAGTTCAGCCGCTATGCGGCCCACGTCGATCTGACCGCCGGCCGATCGAAGCCATTCCGGACGAGGAGCGGTCACGACAAATTCGGACACCGTGGTGGGGGGCGCCTCCTGGGTCCCGTTGGGATCGAGCAGGTTGATCGGATCGTCGTGGGCGTAGAGGTACCAGTTCAGCCCGTCACCGTAGCCGATCGGGTCGGTCTGGAGGAAGCGCCCCAGGGACGGCGAATAGTCGCGGGCCTTGTCGTGATAGACCCCAGCCTCGGCGAGCCACATCTGGCCGCCATACTGAAACCGCCCCAGATTGCCGGCGCCCGGAACCCCATACTCGTCATAGGTGTTGGCGGAAAGGCGGGCGCCGCCGGCGTCGGCGACCGCGATCACCGAGCCTCGCTCGTCGGAAAGCAGCCACCGCCGCTGGCTGGTGTCGGCGCTGTTGTACCAAACCACCGTCTCGTCGATCCCGGGGCCGGGCACATAGCGGGCGTGAAGCACGCCGTCGTCCGCGCCGACCGTGCCGTATTCGGCCAGAAGCCCGGATCCGCCGTAGCGAAACCACCGACTCGCGGTGGTGGGAGCGCCCCCGCTCAGGTCCGTCACCTCCATCAATCGCCCGGCCGGATCGGAGCGCAGAGTCGCCGCCGCGCCGACGGAGATCAGATTGTTCTTCGCGTCATAGACATACGTGTCGGCGCCGTCGGAGGTGAGGTTGCCCCGGAGGTCGCCATAGCTGAAGAAGGCGGCGCCCGAGGCGGTCACCTGATTCTGGCCGTTGATCGTCGAGGTCTGCGTGGGCGGGAAGGGGCCCGTAAACGCATAGGCGGCGTTCGTGGCCACCCGGGTCTTGATCTGGTCTGCCGCGCTGTAGGTGAAGGTCAGCGTCTGGTTCGCGCCGGTGTTCGGGCTGGGAAACCCATGCGCCAGCCTCGACAGACGCCAAGCCGCGTCGAAGCCGTAGGCGGTGGCCACCCCATTGCCACGGTTCACCAACCTGCGTTGCCCCAGGTCGTTATAGCCGTAGGTCGCCAGAAGGCCGACCCCGCTGGTCGCGCCCTTTTCTTCGATGGCCGTCACCTCGCCGGTCCAGTCATGCAGATAGTCGACGTAGAAACCGTCCGGCCACGTCAGCTTGATGAGATTGCCCGCCAGGTCGTACTTGTAGCCGAAGGTCCCATACGCGCCGGCTTCGCTGGTCACCCGGCCCAGCGCGTCATGGACATAGTTCAAGGTCTCGCCCCCCTGGCTTGAAGAGACGAGCCGCCCCAGGTTGTCATAGGCGTAGCTCAAGGCGGGCGGGCTCCCCGACGAGGGCGTGACCGTGCTGGTTCGCCCCAGAGCGTCATAAACAAGGGTGACCGTGGTCGCATCGCGCCGGCGGTCTTGCTTCAGGCGCGAGTTGGCGTCGTAGCTGTAGAGTTCGTAGTCGGTCGTCGAACTCACTGAGCCGTTGGAGGGCGTCGGATACTGGACCTTCGACAGCCGGTCGAAGCCGTCATAGGTTTGCGTGGTCAGGTTGCCTTTGGCGTCAGCGACCGTGGCCAGATTGCCATTGGCGCTGTACGTCAGGGTCCGCTCATTCTGTTGCTCGTTCGGGACGCCATAGCTGCCGGTCACCTGGGTCAGCCGGTTGGCGTCGTCATAGGTATTGAGCGTGATGCGATCGGGCCCATCGGCGCCGGCGGCGCCCAGTGTGCAGGCGGAACCCGGCGGGGAAGAAAACGCGGCCGCGTTCATCCGGTTCGCAACGCAGGTCGGACGGTTGGCGACGTCGTAATCATATTGAGTCACTGCCTGAGTGGCGCCGCCGCTGACGACAGCTTGTTCCACTCTGCGATCCAGCCCGTCATAGGTGACGGCATCCTGCCGCAGGGTGGCGAAGGCCGGCCAATCGCTGTCGGCTTGGCTGGGCGCCGTGCCCTCCTCGATCAGGCTGGGCATGCCGTCGGGCGCATAGGTATAGCGGACCGCCCGATTTTTCAGGGCGCCATAGCCCGGATTGGGACCGACGACGCCGGTCAACTCTCGCGCGGCGTCATAGCGATAACGGATCGTCTGGGAAGGCCCCAAGGGCCCCTGCACCGTCAGCACATTTCCGACGTTGTCGTAGGTCGTCCTGGTGGTGGCCGACAAACTCCCGTTGCCGCTTGTGACGCTGGTCGGCAGCGCGTTGTATGATCCGGCGTATGAAATCGTCGTCGAGATCGTGTCCGAGGAGCCCCCCGAGCAGGTCAAGGACGCGGTGGTCGAACTGGCGGTGATGGTGGCCGTGGTCGTCGCGCAGGCGGTCGAGCCCGTCGGCTCCCAAAGCGCCCCCGCTTGAACCCTCGTGCCCGAGCTGTTCATCTGATAGGTCGGGATCTGGGCGTAGCCATAGGCAAACGTCGGCGAAATTCCGTTCGGGGCCGCCGGCAAAATCGCGGTCAACACCCCGCCGTGCACTGTGGAATAGGTGTAGGAAGTCGCCTTGTTTAAAGCATCGGTGACTGTGTTGGGCTTGTTGCATTTGACCGGATTTGTGCAGCTGGCGTCGAAACCCGCCGATGTTATTATATTAGCAAGGCCTGAGCCGGGCTTGGCGACGTGCGTCACCTGAGTGACATTCCCTCGACCGTCATAGACGTACTTGGTGTAGTTTCCCTCAGGAAACGTCACCTGCATCAATCGGCCAAAACCGTCATAGGAATAGGCGGTGATATTATGAAGCGCATCCTCATCCGAGGTCACGCGCAGCGTGTCCAGGTTTGACGTGACAACTCTTTGATGCCCCAAGGGATCGGTGACCGTCGTCGTCCGAGTCGCCCCGTTGGTCACATAGGCGTAGGTCCATGTCCCGGCGCCGTTGGTCGCGCTCGTAACCTGGCCTGCCCCGTTGTAAGTATAGGTCACCGCCCTCCCCGAGGGAAAGGTGGTGACCCCGTCATATCCGAAGGCTGTATTTCGGCCTAGGGCGTCGCCCAGGACGACCTTCGCGGCGGTCTGTATCGAATCCGCCGGCGCCCCCACGCTGGTCTCCGGCGTATAAGTCGACCAGGACGACGAGTCGTTGTTCTGGAAGCAACCGTACAGACTGCCCTGGGCGTTCTCGTAAAGGGTAGGGTCGCAATAATGATTTGCGCTGTTTATCGCCGTCACGGAACGAATAAAATTCGGTAGTGCGCGCGAGATGGTGAAAAATGTCGATGTATAGGCGTAGTTCATCTGGAAACCGCGGTTGCTGGACACGCTTATCGGAAATGAACAGCTGATTTGTTCGATAGAGCCGCTTTGGAATGTGTTTATCGTCAACACCTCCCCAGACGGATAGTCGATGTTATCAAGCACACCGATGTGTGTACCAAGGATTCCATATCCACTCGGAGGTATGTAGTAGGCATTGTTGCAATATGTATTGGTGCTTTTAATTGTGTAGTGGTACGTAGTACCGTCCGCGAGGGTATAGATTAAAGGTGAGCCAGTTCCACTCAGCGTTGAGCCAGATCCCGATTTGGAACTCCAACCGCTACCCGTCCACGCGAACTGTTCGGCCGAGTCGCCGATCACCACCGACCAGATCGTGCCAACTGCCGGCGGAAATGGCGCTATGACGACGCTCGTATAATTGTCAGCGCCGGCAAAATATCTCCCGATGTACGCATGGGCCATGCCCCCCACGGATGGCGCGCCTACGGCCGCATCGACAGTGACGGCATCATACAGTCCATTGATGAGATCGACGCTATTCGCGTCGTCCGCTGTATGGACGGGAGGGAGGGAATACGTTTGGGCGCACGCGGCGCTGGACAAACTGGAGACCGCCAGCAAGACCGAGCATAGGGCTAGCCAGCCACGCCACATGGCGCGCCCCCTCAGAGCCTTCTGGATTCCGGGCGACAAGTCACCACGACACCGCGCCCCAGGTGAAGCTGCCCCAGACTTTCGATCCGTGAGGCGGGGTCGTCGACTGAGCGACGCGATTGCCCGCGGAGTCGTATGTATAGCGGACGAGGACGCCAGACGAGTTGGCCACAGTCGCGATTCGTCCCAAGGTATCATAGGTATAAATCACGGTTACAGCCGCCAGAACAAGGCTGGGCGAAAGAATTACAATTAGCACCGCGCTAACGAGTCCGCCGCGGATCCAGTGAGTTCTACGAGTCATCGAAGCCAATCCCCTAATTCTATACTCCAGCAATTCGCTGTCACTGCTTCGCTTTCATGGACGCGATTTCGGCTCGCAATTGATCAATTTGAGTTTGCTGCTCCTTGATCGCCTCCACCAATAGCGGGACCAAGCTGCCTTCCTTTACGCCGTAGGTGCCGTTCGAGCCCGACGCGGGCCTGGTCACGGCCTCGGGGACAACAGTCTCCACTTCCTGCGCGACAAAGCCGATCTCCTTTTCGCCAATGGGGAGCGTGAGATCCTTTCCAGCCTTTCGCTCGCTGACCGCGAGCCATTCGAAGCGCACGCCGCGCAGGTGTTCAACCAAGCCCAATGCGTTCGTGATCGTCACCACATTCCTCTTCAGGCGAGCATCGGAAGAACTCGACCAAGCCTGTGTGCCGCCCGCACTGCCGTTGACGTAAAAATTCAAAGTCGGCGAACCTGTGTTTACACCGATATTGCCGCCGGCGAGCTCAAGGCCGCTCGCGTTCAACCCGCGAATGAACCCCAGCTGTGAACTATTGGCGCTATTAACGAACTGCAGATATGCCGCTTGTGGATTCCCGGGCGCATCGCGAATGACCACGGCGCCCGTCGAGCCGGCGTTTGGGCTTTGAAAACGGCCGATGCCCGCTGAATCCAGAGCGAGACCTGTGGAGGGCGCCGCGATCGTGACATTGCCCGTCAAGTGCGGGCTGGCGTTGGGCGCCAAGTTGTTGTCGGCGCAGGCGAGAATGCTGTTGAAGTCAGCCATCACCTGATTGGCGTCGGCGGTGCTTCCATTGGTCAGGATGTTGGGATAGGCCGGGCAGGTGAGCGCGTTCGCACCGCCCGGCATAAGGAGGCACGCGCAGGCGCCCGCGGCGAGCCATTTCAACATTTTCGCTTCCCCTTGCCCAATACCTTATCATACAGATTTCGGCAGGCTTGGCAAGCTTTCGATCGAGCGGGCGACGTCTTACGGACAGAAGGAACTGATGAGGGTGGTTGGTTGAAAATGCCTAAGAGCCTGACTCAAAAGCCTAGGTACGGGCAAGCCGCCTGACGCCGAATTGTATGGCGGCGAGGGTGACGAAGGCGAGGAGGGTGTCGGCGAGATTCTCATAGTCCTTGTTCAAGCGCCGGTTGCGCCCGAACCAGGATAAGGTGCGCTCGACGACCCATCGGCGGGGCAGGACCACGAAGCCTTTCATGTCGTCGCTTCGCTTGACGATCTGGATGCGCAGGCCGGGATTGGCGGCGATGGCGTTGTTCACCTGCCAGGCGTTGTAGGCGGTGTCGGCCCAGACCAGTTCGAGCCAGTTGAACC
>JACDGF010000498.1 GCA_013815405.1 Caulobacteraceae bacterium
GGCTCGAAGGGCGTCAACACGGCCCTGATCTCCGGCTCGCCGGTGGAGGGCAACCCCGAGGTGGCCGCCGCCCGGGCCAATGTGCGCGCCGCCCAGCTGAACCTGGACCGCACCCTCCTGACCGCGCCCTTCGACGGGGTGGTCGCCAGGAAGCAGGTGGCGCTGGGCCAGCGCGCCCAGGCCGGCCAGGCCCTGATGAGCGTGGTCGCGGTCTCGCGCGCCTATGTGAACGCCAACTTCAAGGAGGTGCAGCTGCGCAAGGTGCGGCTCGGCCAGCCGGTCACCCTGACCGCGGACATCTATGGCGGAAGCGTGAAGTTCCGCGGGCGCGTGGCGGGACTGGCCGGCGGCACCGGCGCGGCCTTCTCCCTGATCCCGGCCCAGAACGCCACCGGCAACTGGATCAAGGTGGTGCAGCGCCTGCCGGTGCGCGTGAGCCTCGATCCGGCGCAACTCGCCCGCCACCCCCTGAAGGTCGGCCTGTCGATGAAGGCCGACATCGACGTGAGCGGGCGGTGACCGGAGCGCGGGCTTCCAGCCCGCTCTTGCTCCGCGATATGGCGGGCTGGCAGCCCGTGGGCGCAAGGAAGGCTTCTCGTGTTCCGAACCGCCGTTTTGAAACGCCAAGGAGCCAAGACGCCAAGAGCTGGGTGAAATCCAGGATTCGCGCGAAGCGCCGTTCCGCCTTCTTGGCTCCTTGGCGTCTTGGCGTTGAAAAAATCTCGCGGGCGCGGGGCGCCCCAAGAACACGCGCGATCCGCCACGCCTTCGCGCATCAAGAGCGTCATCCCGCCCCTGAGCCTACATGTGCGGGCTGGAAGCCCGCGCTCCGAAGGCCCGTGTTGCGTCTCGAGGCGGAGGGCTAGCGATGCCAGCCGCCGCCCCGACCGACGAACCCGTCCCCATGACCGGGGCGATCCTGTGGGTCGCCGGGGTGCTGCTGGCCCTGGCCAACTTCATGGTCGTGCTGGACATCACCATCGCCAACGTCTCGGTGCCCAGCATCGCCGGAGGCCTGGCCGTGTCGCCCAGCCAGGGAACGTGGGTCATCACCTCCTATGCGGTGGCCGAGGCGATCACCGTGCCCCTGACCGGCTGGCTGGCCCAGAGGTTCGGGGCGGTGAAGGTGTTCACCGCGGCGATGGTCAGCTTCGCGGCCTTTTCGGCCCTGTGCGGCCTGGCCCCCTCGTTCGGCGCCCTGGTGACCTTCCGCGTGCTCCAGGGCCTTTCCGGGGGGCCGATGATCCCCCTTTCCCAGACCCTGCTCAGCCGCATCTTTCCCCCATCGCAGCGGCCCATGGCGATCGGCCTGTGGGGCATGACCACGGTGGTCGGCCCGATCGCCGGCCCGCTGCTGGGCGGGGCCCTGGTCGACACCGCCGGCTGGCCGTGGGTCTTCTTCATCAATGTGCCGGTGGCCCTGGCCTGCGCCTTCTTCTCCTGGCGCCTCCTGGCCAGCCGCGAGACCCCGACCCGGCGCCGGCCGGTGGACGCGGTCGGCCTGGGCCTGCTGGTCCTGTGGGTGGGGGCCATGCAGATCATGCTCGACAAGGGCAAGGACCTGGACTGGTTCGGCTCGCCCCTGATCATCGCCCTGGCGATTACGGCGGGGGTCGGGTTCGTCGCCTTCATCATCTGGGAGTTGACCGACGCCGACCCGGTGGTCGACCTTCGGGTCTTCCGCCACCGGGGATTCGCCGCCAGCACCGTGATCATGTGCGTGGTGTTCGGGACCTTCTTCTCCTCGGTGGTCCTGATCCCGCTCTGGCTGCAGACCAACATGGGCTATAACGCCACCTGGGCCGGCCGCGCCGTGGCCCCCCAGGGCATCCTGGCGGTGATCATGTCGCCGATCGTGGCCCGGCTGACCACCAAGGTCGACATCCGCCTGCTGGTCTCGTTCGGCGTGCTGGTGATGGCCGCCGTGTCGTTCTGGCGCACGAGCTTCGCCTCCGACATCACCTTCTGGGGCGTCGCCCTGCCGCAGCTGGCGCTCGGCTTCGCCGTCCCGTTCTTCTTCATCCCCCTGATCGGCCTGGCCCTGGGCTCGGTGAACCCCGCGGAAACCGCCTCGGCCGCGGGCCTGATGAACTTCACCCGCACCACCGCCGGCGCCTTCGCCGTCTCGATCACCACCACGGCGTGGGAA
>JACDGF010000499.1 GCA_013815405.1 Caulobacteraceae bacterium
CGCAGATAGAGCCCCGCCGCGCGCACGGTGAACAGGGCGCAGAGATCGGCCTGGGTGGCCATCTTGCCGCCCACCCAGATGCGCTCTCCCTTGGCCAGTTCGCGAAAGCGCCGCTGCAGCCCCGGCGTCATGTGGCGGAAGGCGAGCCAAGGGGGGTTGCCGATCAGGATATGCGCCCAGCGCACGTCCGCGGAGAAAGTAAGTGGTCGAGTGAGATTGCGCGCCACGTAGCCCCAGATGGAGTCGCGGCCAGTCTGGCGCAAATAGTCATAAACCTCGTAGGTCGCGGTCAAGTCGTCCAGTGCAAGGTTTTCTGGGTTGGTCAAGTCTCGTTTATAGTGCTGCTCGATAGTTCTGACGGCGCGGGAACTAAATTGAGCCGCATTCCCATTCGCGTGAGATACAGCTCGCATGTCCTCGATCAACTTGTCGAAGAGTGGTCCGTCCTTCGCCAGCTGTTCAGGAAAAGAAAGGGTTTCATGGTCGGCGTGGGGCTGGCCCTCTTCGTCCAGAGGCGGCGGGACCGCTATGATCAGCTCCCGATTTTGCCATAAAGTTTTCACCGAAAGCTGCATGGCGTCGCCCAAATATACCGGGATGGACAGCAGCCCTTCTCGCGTGGCGAGAGCAGGGGCCAGCGCCAGGAGATAGGTGACGCGGGCGATGATCACCGCGACGGGGTGAATATCCGTGCCAGCCACGAGTCGGGTCGCCTCAAGGGCATGCTGACTAGACTCCAGTCCGCCGTCTTGAGCTTCAGCCAACACGCGACGTACCGCGTGGAAGAGGAAGGTTCCTGATCCGCACGCGGGATCGAGAACCCTTTGGTCGAGCGGGCGCGTCACCACCTTGGCGACCATCTTCGCGGCCAGCCAGTCGGGGGTGTAGTATTCGCCGAGGCCATGGCGCTGGTCGCGGTCGATCAGGGATTCGTAGAGGATCTTCAGGACGTCGATCTTGACCTCGGCGAGGCGGAAACGCGCCACGTGCCGGGCCAGGCGCCGCACCAGGTCCGGGCCGCGCGGGGCCAGCAGCACCCAGTCGAAGAAGTCGCTCTCCACGGCGCCCAGTATGCCGGCGTCGCTGAACACCTTGCCCGACAGGATCGCCGCCGGATCGTCCGCCTCGACCTCCATCACCCGCGCGGCGATCGACTTGGCGACGATCACCAGAAAGGTGTGCTGCAGCCAAAGGCCGTCGTCCTCGATCTCCTTGCCGTGGACCAGGGTGAGGAGCTGCGACCACAGCTGGCGCTGCAGGGAGGCGGTGGGGTGGTTCTCGACGGCGGCCCAGGCTTCGCGCAGCTCCGCCTCGGCGCGCAAAAAGGCGATGCTCTCGTGGCCCAGTTCGGCGATGATGTTGAGGGCGTCGGGCGGGATCTCGGCCTTGGCGGCCACCGCGCCGTCCAGCCAGGCCAAGAGTTCGTCGGGTTTGCGCGGGTCGGTCCTGGTCCGGCGCAGGAGCAGGGGCTCGCCGGCGCGCATCTCATAGGCTTCCCAGTCGAGCCCGTCGGTGACGACGCCGACGAACCGCTCGCCGGTGGCGGCTTCCCGCTCGGGCAGATAGCGCGACAGTTCCTCGAGGGCGTCGCGCCGCTCCCTGGCGAGGTTGGACTTGAACTCCAGCACCGTGCGTCCGAGCAGGGCGTCGATCCGGCCCCGGGCCTCGACCACCCGCACCTCGTGGGCGATGGCGTGGAGTTCGGCCCCCAGCCCCTCGGTGAGGAGAACGCTGACCTGGGTTCGCACCGCCTCATGCCCGGGCCGCCGCGCCAGCTCCGCGACGATCTCGAACAGGCGTTGCGAGGAGAGGCTCATGGGCGGCGATCCGGCTCGGGCGCCAGTGTACGGCGATTCCCCACGAAACCGCGCCTGGCCGCCGTGATGGCTACCGTATTCGCACATCCGGCGCCGTGGGGGATTCGCGATGAGGGCGGGCGCGCGGCGGCGGGCCCCCTCCGCCCCTTCGGGGTCCGTCCCCAGCGGGGCCACCCTACTGCTTGGCCTCTCTCCCCCGTTCTTCACGGGGGAGAGAGCTCAAGAAAAGCTCGCCGCCGGGAGTTGAACCGATGCGAGAGCCGAAAGAGGGCCGCGAACCCGCGCCTATTGCGTCGTGTCGTCGGCCGCGGGCGGGGT
>JACDGF010000500.1 GCA_013815405.1 Caulobacteraceae bacterium
GTGCGCGCCCGGGGCGAGCAACGGCGGACGCGATCGGATTGGATGAAGATCGAGCGAGAGCGGGGAATCTCCGTCTCGGTCAGCGCCATGACCTTCGACCACGCCGGCCTGATGTTCAATCTGCTCGACACCCCCGGCCACGAGGATTTCTCGGAGGACACCTATCGCACGCTCACCGCCGCCGACGCCGCGGTCATGGTGCTGGACGCCGCCAAGGGCATCGAGCCGCAGACCCTAAAGCTGTTCGAGGTGTGCCGCCTGCGCGACATTCCGATCATCACCTTCATCAACAAAATGGATCGCGAGGCCCAGGACCCGTTCGCTCTCCTGGATGAAATCGCTTCGAAACTCGCCCTGGATCCGGCCCCGCTCTATTGGCCCGCCGGTTCGGGAACCCGCTTCAAAGGTATGATCGATCTTCGCCACGACCGCTTCCTGCCTTTCCGCCGCCATGGCGAGGCCCATCCGGCCGCCCTTGCCCTGGGCGCCAACGCCCTGGCCTCGCACCTCGAGGCGGACGAACTCGAGGAGGCGCTGGAAGGCGCTCTGCTGGTCAAGGAAGCCTCAAAGCCCTTCGACCCCCAGAGTTTCGTCGAGGGCCACATGACTCCTGTCCTGTTCGGCTCGGCCCTGCGACGTTTCGGGGTCGATCAGCTTCTGAGCGGGCTGGGCGCCTATGCCCCCGCCCCCGGAATCGTGGCCGCGCTGCGCGCCGGAGACGACATCCACGTGGCGCCGGGGGACGAGGAGGTTTCGGGCTTCGTGTTCAAGATCCAGGCCAATATGGACCCCAATCACCGCGACCGGATCGCCTTCGTTCGCCTGACGTCCGGCCGTTTCACCCGGGGCATGAAGCTCAAGGTTCAGAACACCGGCCGGCAGATGAGCGTCAACGCCCCGATCCTGTTCTTCGCCTCGGACCGCGAACTGGCCCAGGAAGCCTTCGCCGGCGACGTCATCGGGATCCCTAACCACGGCGTTCTTCGGGTGGGCGACAGCCTCTCGCAGACCGGGTTGCTGCGTTTCGCCGGCCTGCCCAATTTCGCGCCGGAGATCTTGCGGCGCGTACGGGTCACCGACCCCTTGAAGGCCAAGCACCTGAAGAAGGCCCTCGAGGGCCTGGCGGAGGAAGGCGTGACCCAGCTCTTCCGCCCCCTGATCGGCGCGGACTTCGTGGTCGGCGCGGTAGGCCAGCTGCAGTTCGAGGTCATGGCCGACCGCCTGGGGGGCGAATACGCCCTGGACGTGGTGTTCGAGCCCTCCCCTTACGCCGAGGCCCGCTGGCTGACCGGGGCCAAGCCCGACCTCGAGGATTTCGCCGGCAAGCACCGCACCGCCATGGCCACCGACATCGACGGCCAGATCGTCTTCCTGGCCAAGTCCGCCTGGGAGATCGGCTATCTTTCGGAGCGCTTTCCGAACGTGGCGTTCGAGCGGACGCGGGAGCGGGGATAGGCGATGGGCGCCGCCCAAACTCCTCCCTGCCCTTCGTGGGGAGGGTCGGCCCGAAGGGCCGGGGTGGGGAAGTGTGAAGCCGCCGAAGCATCGGAGATGATCAAGACTTCCCCGCCCGGATCGCTTCGCGATCGTCCCTCCCCATGAAGGGGAGGGAGGGGGTCTATGGGTCTCCGCCGCTAGCGCTGGCCTTGCCCTCGGCGGACGCGATTCAGCTTTCGCCCTTGATCCCAGGCGCCGACGCCTTGGAGGAAGTCCTTAGCGCCTCTCTTTCGCGCGTCGTCGTGCTCGCCCCGCCCGGAACCCTCGAACGCCGTTTCGTCCTGGCCCACGCGCTTCGGGCGTTGGCGCCGGCCGGCGAACTCCTCGCCCTCGCTCTGAAGGATCGGGGCGGCGCGCGCCTGTGCAAGGAGTTGGAGGCCTTCGGCTGCGAGGTCCGGGAAACCGCGCGGCGGCATCACCGAATATGCCTTACCCATCGGCCGGTCGAACCGATCGGCCTCGACGCGGCGATCGTCGCCGGGGCGCTCCAGTGGGTCCCGTCCCTGGGATCGTGGTCGCAGCCGGGGGTGTTCGCCTGGAACCGGATCGATCCTGGCAGCGCCCATTTGATCGACGCGCCGCCGGCCCTGACCGGGCGCGGCGCGGATCTGGGCTGTGGCTGGGGCGTTCT
>JACDGF010000501.1 GCA_013815405.1 Caulobacteraceae bacterium
ATCTGCAGGCGCGCATCCGCGGCGTCGCCCTGATGGCCCTTTCCAACAAGCTGGGCCTGATGCTGATGACCACCGGCAACAAGTCCGAAATGGCGGTGGGCTACGCCACCCTCTACGGCGACATGTGCGGCGGCTACAATGTGCTGAAAGACCTCTATAAGGTCGACGTCTATGCCGTATCCCGCTGGCGCAACACGCACGCCATGAATGGAGGCCCGGCCGAGCCGATCCCGGAGCGCATCCTTTCCAAGGCGCCCTCGGCGGAACTCCGCGCCGACCAGACCGACCAGGACAGCCTGCCGCCCTACGAGGAGCTGGACGCCATCCTCCACGCCCTGGTGGAGGAGGAGGCGACCCTGGACGCGATCGTCGCGCGCGGCCACGATCCTTCGACGGTCGAACAGGTCCAGCGCCTGCTCTACGCCTCCGAATACAAGCGCCGCCAGGCCGCCCCTGGGGTGAAGATCGGCGGCAAGGCCTTCGGCCGCGACCGCCGCTATCCCCTGGTCAACCGGTTTCGGGACAAGGTCGCCGGCGCCCCTTGAGAGCGCCTATTGACCGAGCCGCGTCGCGGATGGCGTCGGGTCGCCGCGCCATTCGAGCCGCCAGATGCCGCCTTCACGCAGGTTCTGGACCAGGTCCGGCCGGAACGCGACCAGACAGACACCTCCGTCGTGGCGTACCGAGGGATAGACGATCCCATGGCTCGCCGCCTCGTGGCGAAGGCGCCTCGCGAGCGCCTGGCCGGCGCCATAGGCGATGGCTGGATCCTCGCCCAGGGCCGGCTCGAGCGCGCGGTCCGCGGCGCGCAGATCGTGAAAGAGCCCATGGAAGTCGGCGACGAGTTCGGCATAGTCGGTGACGTTGTCATAGCGGCCGATGGCCTCCAGTTCGCGGGTCAGATGATAGGCCACCTCGGCGACCGACGTCTCGGCGGCGAAGGCGCAGTACCAGGCGCCGCGATCCTCGCCGTTGAAGCGGTTTCCACCGGGCCTGGTATGGGTGAAGGCGGCGTTGACGAAGGTGTGGCCCCGCCGGCCGAACGCCAGCTCGCGCGGATCGAGGTCGGGGAGCCCCGATTCCTCCGCGGCGAGCCTGCCGTTGGTGACGCTCTCCAGGGTGGCCAGGTCGCCCAGGGCGCGGTTGTCGGCGGCCAGTGGACGGAGGGCCGGCGCCTCGAGACGGCCGGTCGGGATGAGCCGGATGGTGTCGCGTCGGGAAAGATCGACCGTCGGCGGAAATCGCACCCTACAGGCCGCCCCGGAGGGCATCGATGTGTCGGCGAACCTCGAGCATCTTGGGGATGCCGCCTTCGACCATGGCGTCGAGCGGCCGGCGGCCGCCATAGAGCGGCCCGGTGTTCGGCGCCCGCACCCATTCGTCGGACAGAGGTTCGGAAAACACCAGGCGCAGCCCCTTGAAGATGCCGACGAGGGCGCTGACCCGCGTCAGAGTGTCTTGTGACAACGCTCCGGACCACGCGCCCTTCTTCATGCGAAACCAGGTGCGCTCGGAGACATCGCCCAAGAGCGCGCACGCCTCGGCGCTGGTCAGCCGCCAGATCTCGACCAGACGAACGACGCCATCGACGGCGGCGGGCGTGAGGCGCGCTCGCGTGCTCGCGACCGCCAAGTTCGGCGAAGGGGAAAAGAACCCGGCGTCGAACGCCGGCCGGATCGAACTCGCGAAACCCATGTCGCACTTCCGCACTGCCTAATGGCGACCTACTTAGCGCCAATTGGCAGGATGGTCAATCCGATAACAACGATACCGGTCTTCTGCCCTGTCGCGACATAGCGATAGGCGTCGGCGATCGCGTCGAGGGGATATTTCCGATCGATCACGGCGCGGAATAGGGCAGGGAGATCAACAATCACTCTGACCCCGTCTCGTCCCGGAACGAAAAAAGCGCGCCGCCGAGGGCCGTGGCGTGCGACGATGCAACTCTACGATGACCGGGAAAACGCATAGGCCCATCCGCGTCGCGACCGCGCTCGACGCGGCCCTGTGGCTGGCCTTGGCCGCAGGCCTGGGCGCCTGCGACCCCGGGGGCGGGGCCGGGGTGGACCAGTTCCGGAGCGCGGCCCGCGAGGCGTCGGAGAGCGCCTATCGCGCGCCGCCCAGCCT
>JACDGF010000502.1 GCA_013815405.1 Caulobacteraceae bacterium
GGGGCGCGCCTGACCGGCGCGGCGGCCGAGCCGATCCTGGGCCGGGACGCCAAGCGGGCGGCCCTGCTCGAAGAGGCCGCGGCCCTGGGCGTCGATACCGCCGAGACCCTGGCCGTCGGCGACGGGGCCAACGACCTGGGCATGATCGAGGCCGCGGGCCTGGGCGTCGCTTGGCGCGGCCGGCCCATCATGGCGGCGCGCGCCGACGCGCGGGTGGATCACGGCGACCTCACCGCCCTGCTCTATTTCCAGGGCTATGGCGCGGACGCCTTCGCGTGAAGCCGCCGCGCGCCGTGGAGGCGGTCGTCTTCGACATGGACGGTCTGCTGGTCGACAGCGAGTCGATGTTTCGCGACGCGATGATGGAGGCGACCCGCCGCCGTGACCTCGACCTTCCCCTGGATGTTTTCCTGCGCATGGTCGGGTCGGATGAGGGCCACACCCGGCGGGTGGCCCTGGCGCACTTCGGCGAGGACTTCGCCTACGAACCCTGGATGGCCGAGATCTGGGCGCTCGCCCACGCCCGGATCGAAGTCGGCGTGGCGGTCAAGGCCGGGGTCGTGGAACTGCTCGACTTCCTGGAGAACGCCGGCGTGCCCCGCGCCGTGGCCACCTCCTCCGGCCACGCCACGGTGGAGCGGCAGCTGGGCCCGGCTGGGCTTCTTACCCGGTTCCAGGCGATCGTCGCGGCGGGCGACTACGCGCGCGGCAAGCCCAGTCCCGATCCGTTCCTGGTCGCGGCCGAGCGGCTGGGCGTCGCGCCGGCGGCGTGCCTGGCCCTGGAAGACTCCCACAACGGCGTCCGCGCCGCCCACGCCGCGGGCATGATGACGGTGATGGTCCCCGACCTCCTGGAAGCCACCGACGAAATGCGTGGCCTCTGCCTGGCCATCGCCGTGACCTTGCACGAGGTGAGGGAGATGCTGGGCGGAAAGGGGCAAACCGCCGAAACTCCAGCAGACGATGGGCTCACGTCGTGGGCGGCGCGGAGTTCCGGGGATTGAGCATACATCAACCCAGATCTGCCGCCCGATAGAGGTCATCGCCGAGCCGCGGCGGATCGAAGTCGATGGCGTCTCCGCCCGGCATGGAGAGAAGCTCGACGATGTTCGGCGTGTCGCCGGCCATGAGTCGCACTCAACGATGGTTGGTATAATCGGAGCCTGTCAACTAAGGGCCCGTTGGAAAACAGCTGGATCGAATCTTGGGTGTGTCTCCTAGCGAATGCCGTAGTATCCGACGCATCGTCTGAAACGCCAAGGAGCCAAGACGCCAAGAAACACAAGGCGCTACGCGCGAAGCGCCGAATTTCCTCCTTGGCGTCTTGGCGTCTTGGCGTTGAAAAACGGTTCGAGACCCGCGCGGTATCAGATCGTTCATGTCCGAACGAGTCCTAATCTTACTGCGTCATAACGCGCTGCTTGTTCAACTCCGACGTCGATCCTTATCAAGCCCTCTCCCCCGTGCAGAACGGGGGAGAGGGCCAAGTGACGCAGTAAGACTAATCTCCGCAAGGCGCCCGCGGCGCGCTACTCCGCGCGCGTCCAGGTCTGGGTGCGGCAGAGCGGTTCGGCGACGCAGCCGCGCACCTGGAGGCGGCCGTCGGCGGCGAGTTTCACGGTCGCCTTATAGGTCCCGCCGTCATCCGGATTGTAGACCCATCCGTCCCCCCAGCGCCCGGGGCCCTTGGCATGGACTTTGAGCATCAGCAGCCCTTTGATCGCGCGCCCCCGCTGAGCGGGATCGCGGTTCCTGATATCCTTCTGGTCGGGAAAGGCGCGCAGGCGCGCCGAGCTCACCACATGGCCGCAAAGGTCGCCTCCACACGGCCCCAGGCGCACCAGGCCGCCGTCGATGGGGGTTTTCCATACCCCGCCGACGTCCGCCGCCGCGACGGGGGCGGCGGCCAGCAGCGCGGTCGCGGCTAGAAGGGGGGCGAAGCTCATGTCTTGTCTCCATCGGCGATCCGCGCCCGCCGGTCGTCCAGCCACAGGGCGATCTCTCCCAAAGCCGCGCGGCGGCCTCGCAGTTCCCAGGCGTTGCGCACCCGCCGGGTGAACTTGAGCGCGCCGAGCTCCACGTCGAGCTCGTCGATGGAGTCGCTCAAGAAG
>JACDGF010000042.1 GCA_013815405.1 Caulobacteraceae bacterium
CGTCGCGCCCGAGGCGGCAAGCGGCGGGCCGATCGCGCTGATCCGCGACGGCGATACGGTCACCATCGACACGGCCCTGCGCCGGATCGACGTGGACGCCGACCTGGACGAACGGCGGGCCGGGTTCATCCCCACGCCGCGCCACGTCCCGCGCGGGGCGTTGGAAAAATACGCCGCCCTGGTCTCGTCCGCGTCGCTGGGCGCGATCACGACCGGCGGCGGGGCGGCCCGGATCACACGCCCCCCAGCGACGGCCGCGCGCCGCGCCCGCACCCATCACGAGGCTTGAGAAGACCCATGCGCATCTACACCAACGACGACGTCGCCGCCGACTCGATGGCCGGCGAGCGGATCGCCGTCATCGGCTACGGCAGCCAGGGCCGCGCCCAGGCCCAGAATCTCAAGAACTCCGGCCGCGAGGTGGTGGTGGGCGTGCGCGCGGGCGGCAAGGGCGCGGCGGCCGCGACCGCCGACGGATTGGCGACGGCAGAACCGCAGGAGGCCGCCAAGGGCGCGAGCGTCATCGCCATGCTCACCCCCGACATGACCCACGATCATATCTATCGCGACGTGATCGCGCCCAACGCCCCGCGCGGCGCCGCGCTGCTGTTCGCCCATGGGTTTTCGGTTCACTACGGCCGCGTCGCGCCCCGCGAGGACATGGACGTCATCCTGGTCGCCCCCAAGGGCCCGGGGGATCTCGTTCGGCGGGAATATGTGCGCGGCAGGGGCGTCCCCTGCCTTTTCGGCGTCTTCCAGGATGGCAGCGGCACGGCGCGGAACCGCGCCCTGGGCTACGCCCGGGGGATCGGCGGGACCGTCGGCGGCGCGATCGAAACGACCTTTCAGGAAGAGACCGAAACCGACCTCTTCGGCGAACAGGCGGTCCTCTGCGGCGGGGCCACCGAGCTGGTGAAAGCCGGCTTCGAGACCCTGGTCGAGGCCGGCTACCAGCCGGAAATCGCCTATTTCGAATGCCTGCATGAACTGAAGCTGATCGTCGACCTGATGTACGAGGGCGGCATCGCCAAGATGCGCCACTTCATCTCAGAGACCGCCAAGTACGGCGACGTCACCTCCGGCCCCAGGATCATCAACGGCGAAACTCGCGCGCGGATGAAGGAGGTGCTGGCCGACATCCAGTCGGGCGCCTTCGCCCGCGACTGGATCCTGGAAAACCAGGCGGGACGGCCGCGCTACGAGGCCCTGCTGCGCCAGGGCCGCGACCACCCCATCGAAAAGGTCGGCGAGGCGCTGCGCGGCCGAATGCGCTGGCTCGAGGCCGGCGCGAACATCGCGGCCTGACCGACAAAGCCGGCAAAGAGATCATGAACGCCCAGTCCGCCCACGTCCGCGTCGAACCCGCCCAGCGCCTCTCCGGCGCGGGCCTGATGGTGCGCGCGCTGGAGCGGCTCGGCGTGACCACGGTGTTCGGCTATCCGGGGGGCGCGATCATGCCGCTCTACGACGCCCTGGCGGGATCCGGCATCCGCCATATCCTGGTGCGCCATGAGCAGGCCGCCGCCTTCGCCGCCGACGCCTGGGGACGGACCACCGGCGAGGTTGGCGTCTGCATCGCCACCAGCGGCCCTGGCGCCACCAATCTGATCACGGGCCTCGCCAACGCGATGATGGATTCGGCGCCGATGGTGGCGATCACTGGCCAGGTCGGGACCGCGGTGATGGGCACCGACGCGTTCCAGGAGGTCGATATCCTTGGGATGACCCTGCCGGTGGTCAAGCACAGCTATGTGGTGCGCGATCCGGCCGACATTCCCCGGGTGATGGTCGAGGCGTTCGAGATCGCCGCGATGGGGCGGCCGGGACCGGTGCTGATCGACCTGCCCAAGGACGTGGCCAGCGCCCTCACCGACGACGGGTATTTCCCCGCGCCGGACCGCCCGGTCGCGCCCGAGCTGGATGCCGGCGCCGTCGAAGCCGCCGAGCGCGAAATCCAGGCGGCGGAGCGGCCGGTCCTCTATGTCGGCGGCGGCGTGGGATTGGCCGGCGCGACCCGCGCCCTGCGGGCCTTCGCCGAGCGCACGGGCATTCCGGCCATCGCGACCTTGAAGGGCCTGGGCGCCCTGCCCACCGGCCATCCCCAGCATTTGGGCATGCTGGGAATGCACGGCGCCCGCGCCGCCAACGAGGCGGTGCACGACGCCGACCTGCTGATCGTCTGCGGCGCGCGGTTCGACGACCGCGCCACCGGACGGCTCGACACCTTCGCCCCCGGCGCGCGGGTAATCCATATCGACGCCGATCCGGCGGAGATCGGCAAGCTGCGCGCGGCCCAGGTGGCCGTCACCGGGGACCTGGGCGCGACACTGGATCGTCTGGGCCGCACGGCGCCGGCGATCGGATCCTGGATCGCCCGCACCCAGGCCGCCAAGGCCGCGCACGCGGCGCACTACGACGCGCCCGGCGACGACGTCTATGCGCCGGCGCTCCTGAAGGCGATCTCGGAGGCGGCGGGCGACCGCTTCGTGGCCGCCTGCGACGTCGGCCAGCACCAGATGTGGGCCGCCCAGCATTGCCGCTTCTCCAGGCCGCGTGCGCACCTGACCTCCGCCGGCCTGGGCGCCATGGGTTATGGCCTGCCCGCCGGCATCGCCGCCAAGTTGGCGCGGCCCGGGGACGAGGTCGTGGTGATCACCGGCGACGGCTCGATCATGATGAACATCCAGGAGTTGGCGACCGCCCGCCGCTACGGCGTCGCGGTGAAGATCCTGCTGCTGGACAATTCGCGCCTGGGCCTCGTTCGCCAGTGGCAGGAGCTGTTCTACGACCGCAACTACTCGGAAATCGACCTTTCGGACAATCCGGACTTCGTGAAGGTCGCCGAGGCGTTCGGGGTGGAGGCGTTCCGCATCTCCCTCAGGGAGGAAGTCGGGCCGGGCATCGAACGCCTTCTGGCCGCCGAGGGCCCGTGCCTGGCTCACGTCATGATCGATCCGGAACACAACGTCTGGCCCCTGGTGCCGCCGGGCAAGGGCAACATCGAGATGATGCACCACAGCTTCAAGAGGATGTGACCGATGATCCGCACCATCAACTGTGAAATCGACCGGGCCGAAGGATCGCTCCAACGGTTGATCGGCCTCGTCGAGCGGCGCGGATTCCATATCGACGTGCTGGAGATGGAGGCCGAAGGCAACGGCGGGCGCCGCGTGGCCTTGGGCGTCCGCGCGCGGGATTCCGGGCGCTGTTTCGATGTCCTCGGTCGCCAGATCGACCGTCTGATCGGCGTGCGGCGGATCGCCGCCGGGAGGGAGATGGCGGTATGAGCGAGGTATTTCAGTCCGCCCCAAAAAGCGGCGCGGCCGCCAAGGATACCGGCCGGATCCTGGTGTTCGACACCACCCTGCGCGACGGCGAGCAGGCTCCCGGCTTCAGCATGAACCCTCACGAAAAGGTCGAGGTGGCCCAGGTCCTCGCCGATCTGGGCGTCGATGTGATCGAGGCCGGCTTCGCCGCCGCCTCTCCGGGCGACGAAGACTCCCTGCGCCGGGTGGCCGGCGAGATCGATGGCCCGATCATCTGCAGCCTGGCGCGCGCCAGCGAAGGCGACATCGGCGCCGCCGCCCGCGCGCTGGCGCCGGGCGCGCGCCGCCGCATCCACATCTTTCTCGCCACCAGCCCGATCCACCGCACGGCCAAGCTGAAGATGAGCCAGGCGGAGGTCAAGGCGACCGCGATCCGGGCGGTGGCCCATGCCCGCGCCTTGGTGGAGGATGTGGAGTTCTCCGCCGAGGACGCCATCCGCACCGAGCCGGACTTCCTGGCGGAGGTCCTGCAGGCCGCCTTCGACGCCGGGGCCTCGACGTTGAATGTGCCCGACACTGTCGGTTATTCGACGCCTGGAGAGATTGGACGGCTGTTCGCCGACCTGCGCCAGGCGGTCGACCGTCCGGCCGCCGTCTTCTCCTGCCATTGCCACGACGATCTTGGCATGGCCGTCGCCAACAGCCTGGCGGCCGTCCAGGCCGGGGCGCGTCAGATCGAGGGAGCGATCAACGGCATCGGCGAGCGGGCGGGTAACTGCGCCCTGGAGGAGATCGTCATGGCCCTGCGCACCCGCGGCGACGTCTATGGCGTCACCACCGCCATCGACACGACCAAGCTCCTGCGCGCCAGCCGGCTGGTCGCCCGCGCCACCGGCCAGGCTGTCCCCCGAAACAAGGCCATCGTCGGCCTCAACGCCTTCGCCCACGAGGCGGGCATCCACCAGCACGGGGTGATGGCGGATCCCAGCACCTACGAGATCATGCGCCCCCGGGACGTCGGCTTCGAAGGCTCCCACTTGGTGCTCGGCAAACATTCGGGACGGCACGCCCTGGCCGAGCGGGCCGAGGTCCTGGGGTTCGCCCTGCGCGGCAATCAACTGGCCGTGGCCTTCGCCGCGTTCAAGATCAGAGCCGACCGCATCGGGCTGATCGACGATGGGGAGCTGATCACCATCCTCTCCCAGGTCGCCTCACGCATCGACCCAAACCCCGTCCGGGAATTTGTCCATGCGCCCATCCCTTGAATCGGATGTAAGGAACCCGCTCATGGCGCCCCCCCATCCGCCCCATCCCCGGACCCTGTTCGACAAGGTGTGGAAGAGCCACGTCGTCGAACCCGAAGCGCCGGACCGACCTGCCCTGATCCACGTCGATCTCCACTTGGTCCACGAGGTGACCAGCCCCCAGGCGTTTTCCGAGCTGAACGCTCGAGGCCTCGAGGTCCGCCGTCCAGATCTGACGATCGCCACCATCGATCACTCCACCCCCACCTTGGCCGCCGGGCCGGACGGCCGGCGCCCTTATGTGACGGCGCGGGCGGAGGCGCAGGTGGCGGCTTTAAGAGGCAATTGCGCCCGCCACGGGATCGAACTCTTCGACTGGGAAAGCCCCAACCGGGGCGTCGTTCATGTGATCGGCCCCGAGCAGGGCCTGACCTGGCCGGGCATGGTCGTGGTCTGCGGCGACAGCCACACCTCCACCCATGGCGCGTTCGGCGCCCTGGCGTTCGGCATCGGAACCTCGGAAGTCGGGCACGTCCTGGCCACCCAATGCCTCTTCCAGCGCAGGCCCAGGACCCTGCGCCTCCGCATCGATGGGCGCCTTCCCCCCGGCGTCGGCGCCAAGGACCTGGCGCTGGCGGTGGTCTCGACGCTCGGCTTCTCCGGCGGCACGGGCCATGTGATCGAATACGCCGGCGAGGCGGTTCGCGGCCTCGGCATGGAGGGGCGCATGACGCTCTGCAACATGTCGATCGAGGCGGGCGCCCGCGCCGGCATGGTGGCGCCGGACGAAACCGCCGTGGACTATCTGCGCGGCCGTCCGCGGGCTCCGGTGGGGGACGCCTTCGACAGGGCGGCCGAGCGCTGGCTGGCGCTGGCCGGCGACGACGGGGCGGCCTTCGACGGGGAGATCAGCCTCGACGCCTCGGCGCTCGTGCCCATGGCGACCTGGGGATCGTCTCCCGATCAGGCGTCGGCGGTCGATGCGGCGATCCCCACCCCCGGGACCGCCACGGCGCGGCGCGCCCTCGACTACATGCGGCTGGAACCGGGAAAGCCGCTGATCGGCACGCCGGTGGACGTTGTCTTCGTGGGCAGTTGCACCAATGGGCGAATCTCCGACCTCCGCGCCGCCGCCGCCATCCTGCGCGACCGTCGGATCGACCCCAGGGTCCGGATGCTGGTGGCGCCAGGTTCCGAAGCGGTGCGCCGCGAGGCGGAGGCCGAGGGGCTGCACGAGATCTTCCTGGCGGCCGGGGCGGAGTGGCGATTGCCGGGCTGTTCCATGTGCATCGCCATGAACGGCGACCAGGTGAGGCCCGGCAAGCTCGCCGTCTCCACCTCCAACCGCAATTTCGAGGGCCGCCAGGGCCCGGGCGCGCGCACTATCCTCGCCAGCCCCGCCACCGCCGCCGCTTCGGCGGTGGCCGGCGCCGTGGCCGATCCCCGAACCTACGCGGTGGCCAGCCATGCGGGTTGAACCCGGGCCCCCGGCGCTCGAGCCGTTCCGCGCCCTGATGTCGCGCACCGTGGTTCTGCCCCACGCGAACATCGACACCGACCAAATCATTCCGGCGCGGTTTCTCACCACCCTGGCGCGAACGGGCCTGGGACCGCTGGCCTTCCACGACTGGCGATACCATCCGGGCGGCGCGCCGAAGGACGACTTCGTTCTCAACACCATCACCGCCGCGGATCACCGCATCCTGGTCGCCGGCGACAACTTCGGCTGCGGATCCTCGCGCGAGCATGCCCCGTGGGCGCTGACCGACTTCGGGTTCCGGGCCGTGATCTCCACCAAGGTGGCCGACATCTTCACGTCCAACGCCCTGAAAAACGGTCTCTTGCCGATCGAGGTCGATGCGGCCACCCATGCGCGCCTCATCGCCGCGCCCGGCGCCGACGTGGTCGTGGACCTCGAGGCGCGCGAGGTGCGGTTCGATGGGCGGACGACCGCCTTCGAGGTCGAGCCTTTCGGGCGCCGCTGCCTGCTTGACGGCGTCGACCCTCTGGGCTTCATCCTGTCGCGCCTGCCGGTCATCGAGGCGTTCGAGAAGGCGCGCGCCGCTTGAACCATCGCTTGGTGATGCTGCCGGGCGACGGCGTCGGGCCGGAGGTGGCGCTCGCCGCCCGTCGCGTGATCGAGGCGGTGGGCCTAACCTTCGGCCAAGCCTTCACCTTCGAGGAACAGGCCATCGGCGGGGCCGCGATCGACGCGGTGGGCGATCCCCTGCCGCCGGCGACGGTCGCGGCATGCCTGGCGGCGGACGCCGTGTTCCTCGGCGCCGTGGGCGGGCCGAAATGGGACGGCGGTTCGCGGCGCCCGGAGGAGGGCCTGCTCGGCATCCGCCAGGCCCTCGGCCTCTTCGCCAACCTGCGCCCGGTGCGCGTGGACGCCGCGATCGCCGATCGCTCGCCCCTCAAGCGGGGGGTCGTCGAGGGCGTGGACCTGCTGATCGTCCGTGAACTGACGGGTGGCCTCTACTTCGGGAAAAAGACCCGCTCCGCTGATGCGGCGTCGGATCTCTGCGTCTACACCGTCCGCGAAGTGGAGCGCATCGCCCGCGTGGCGTTCGCCGCGGCCCGGCGACGGCGCGGCAAGGTCGCCTCCATCGACAAGGCCAATGTTATGGAGACCAGCCGCCTGTGGCGCGAGACGGTGACCCGTGTGGGTGCGTCGGAATTTCCCGAGGTCGCCCTGGAGCACGGCCTGGTCGATTCCGCCGCCATGCGCCTCGTCCTTGCGCCCAGGAGCTATGACGTGATCCTGACCGAAAACCTGTTCGGCGACATCCTGAGCGACGAGGCCTCGGTCCTCACCGGCTCGATCGGCCTGTTGGGATCCGCATCCCTGGGCGAGGGCCGCCCCGGCCTCTTCGAGCCGATCCACGGCTCCGCTCCCGACATCGCCGGCAAGGACCTTGCCAACCCCATCGGCGCCATCGCCGCCTGCGCCATGCTGCTCCGCGATGGCCTGAAACTGGATGAGGAAGCCCGCGCGGTCGAAGCCGCCATCGCCCGGTTCCTCCGCGCGGGTGAATTCACCGCGGACATGGGCGGAAACCTTCCGGGTTCAGCCGCCGCCGATCGGATCGTGGGGGCGATCGCGGGGTGAACCCCCGCGCCTGTTCGGCGGCTCGCTACCTCGCCGGGAGCACCTTGGGGACCGGGCGGGTCAGCTCCTCGAGCCTGACGCCGGCCCACCGGCGCAGCGGCGCCACGCGGACCACCGCCTCGGTGATCAGGACGTAGCCGCCGATCAAGGCGGCGTCCGCCAGCAGGGAGCCGGCCGAAACGTCGGACGCGGCGCCGGGGCTCTGAGGTGTCAGGGGCTGGATGAAGAGGACGATGAGGATGTTGTTGGTGGCGTGGGCGCCGGTGGAGAACTCGATCCCGCCGAGCCTCAACGTCATGTAGGCGAAGCCCGCGCCCATCAGGGCTCGGGTGATGAAACCGTCCCAGCTCGCGTCGAGATGCAGAGCCGAAAAGATCACGGCGCTGGCGCCCACCAGGATCGCCGGCCGCCGGGAGAACGCCGCCGTCTGGCGTACGAGCCAGCCCCTGAAAATCAGTTCCTCGGCCGCCGCGGAGGGAATCAGCAGGAGGGTCGACAGGGCATAGGCGATGCGCCCGGCGCCGTGCGGGGAGATGGCGAGGAGCGGCACGGCGGTGGCTTCGGCGCTCAGCAGGCGGCTGCCCGCGATCAGGGGCCCCAGGACGAGGGTCGACAGGGCCAGGCCCGCGGCCAGCAGCCGCCAACGCACCTTTCCCGCCACGGTGACGCACGCCGGCAGCTGGCGCCCGGTGAAGACGGTCGCGGCGGCGACGAAGGCGACGAAGAAGGCCCCGTTGGTGAGCGTCGCGTAGACCAGCCGCTCGATCGTAATGCCGAGCCCTCCGGCCGGGGAGTCGCGTAGCGTCAAGGCGACGGCGAACAGGCCGGCGATTCCCTCGCCGCCGCGACCGGTGGCGAGGGTGTAGGGAACCAGGACCAGGACCAGGCAAGCCGTGGCGGCGACCATTCCGATGCCGAATCCGACCGCAAAGCCTCGTACGAGCTTGGCGATCCGGGGCATGAGATCGCGGCCAGGCAAGTCGATATCGGCCAGGAAGGCCGACTCCGCCAATCCCGCCCATACGCCCGGCCCGCTCATCGAGGTTCCCGCTTTGCCCTGAGACCCGTTCATCAGCTAGGGAAGGCCAAATCCAAAGGACAATCGCATGCGCATCGTGGCCGGAGCGCTACGCGGACGCACCCTTGTGGCGCCAAAGGGACACTCCACCCGCCCCACCGCCGATCGGACCCGCGAGGCGTTGTTCAATGTCCTTGAACACGCGCCCTGGTCACCGGGCCTGCAAGGCCGCCGGGTAATCGATCTCTTCGCCGGCTCGGGGGCCTTGGGCCTCGAAGCCCTGTCGCGCGGGGCGGCCTTTTGCCGGTTCGTGGACAGCGACGACGCCGCGCGCGACGCCATCGCCCACAATCTGGCCACGCTGAAATTGGGGCCTCGGGCGGAGGTCGCGGACAACGCGTTCGCACTCGCCGCGCCGCGGGAGCGCGGGACTTTCGATCTGGCTTTCCTTGACCCGCCTTACGGCCGGGGCTTGGCCGAGCCGGCGCTCAGCCATCTCGCGGACGGCGCCTGGCTGGCGAAGGGCGCGTTGGCGGTCGTCGAACTGGGCGCCGGCGAAGGCCGGATCGAGGCCGTCGGATACGGAATCCTCGACGTTCGCGCCTGGGGCGCGGCGCGTGTCTGCTTCCTGCGCGCGCTTGGGACCGGGAGAGGCTCGAGCCGGTGAAATGATCCATCTCGTCCCACCAACAACCACCGTCATCCCGGCCGTCGCTGCGCTTCGCTTCGCCGCCGTCCGGGGGTGACGGTGAAAAGGAAGGTGGGCAGATTCGATCCGACGCGTCGATCAACTCCCCAAATCACCGCCGGCCGAACAGGCGCTCGATGTCCGCGAGCTTCAGTTCCACATAGGTCGGGCGGCCATGGTTGCATTGCCCGGAGTGGGGGGTGGCCTCCATCTGGCGCAGCAGGGCGTCCATCTCCGGACCCGTGAGGCGCCGGCCGGCGCGCACCGAGCCGTGGCAGGCGAGGGTCGAGCAGACCTCCGCCAGCCTCTCCCCAAGGGCCAGGGCGGCGCCGTTTTCGGCCAGGTCGTCGGCGATGTCGCGGATCAGGCCGCCCACGTCGGTCTCGCCCAGCAAGGCCGGGGTTTCGCGCACCAGCACCGCGCCGGGGCCGAAGGCCTCGACGATCAGGCCCAGGGCGGCCAGCTCCCCGCTCCGGGCGCAGACCCGTTGCGCCTCGGCCGGATCCAGCTCCACCACCTCGGGCAGCAGCAGGGCTTGACGGGCGACGCCGCCGGCCGCCATCTCCGCCTTCATGCGTTCATAGACTAGGCGCTCGTGGGCGGCGTGCTGATCGACGATCACTACCCCGTCGCGGGTCTGGGCGACGATGTAGGTTCCGTGCAGCTGGGCCCGCGCGGCGCCCAAGGGGAAGTCGGCCGGGTCCCCCTCGACCCGCAACCGCGGCGCCGCGTCGGCGGTGGGAAAGCCGACCCAGGGC
>JACDGF010000503.1 GCA_013815405.1 Caulobacteraceae bacterium
TTTCATGGGGAGGGGGACCCCGAAGGGGTGGAGGGGGCGGGGGCGGCGCGCTCCGAGGTTGACACCGCCCGCACGGAGCGGTCACTCCCCCCATCCTGCGATGACTGTCCACGCCCCCCGCACCCTGCGCGCCAACGACACCCTCGACGTGATCGGCGAGCTGGATCGCAAGGTCCACTGGCTCTCGGCCTGGACGATCCACCACGCCAACCATCTGCGGGAAAGCCGGGACGGCCTCAAGGTCGGCGGCCATCAGGCGTCCTGCGCCTCCCTGGCCACGGTCATGTCGGCGCTCTACTTCTCGGTGCTGCGGCCCGAGGACAAGGTCGCGGTCAAGCCGCACGCCAGCCCGGTCTTCCACGCCATCCAATACCTTTACGGGCGCCAGAGCCTGGACCAGCTCCAGCGCTTCCGGGGCTTCGGCGGCGCCCAGTCCTATCCCTCGCGGACCAAGGATGCGGACGCGGTGGACATCTCCACCGGCTCGGTGGGCCTGGGCGTCGCCATGACCGCCTTCGCCTCGATCGCCCAGGACTATCTTCTGGCCCACGAGCTGATGGCGCCCGAACGGGCCGGGCGGATGATCGCCCTGCTGGGTGACGCCGAACTCGACGAGGGCAACATCTACGAATGCGCCATCGAGGGCGCCAAGCACGATCTGCGCAACTGCTGGTGGATCGTCGACTACAACCGCCAGAGCCTGGACGCGACGACGGCCGAGCGCATGCACCTGCGCTTCGCCGACATCTTCGCCGCCGTCGGCTGGGAGGTCGTCACCCTGAAGTACGGCCGCGCCCTTCAGGCCGCCTTCGCCCGGCCCGGCG
Source organism: Caulobacteraceae bacterium (assembly GCA_013815405.1). GTDB lineage: Bacteria > Pseudomonadota > Alphaproteobacteria > Caulobacterales > Caulobacteraceae > Acaudatibacter. The sequence goes on from JACDGF010000503.1 coordinate 825, forward strand.
GCGGCGCCTTGCGCGCCTGGATCGACGACTGCCCCAACGACCTCTACGCCGCCTTGAGCTTCCAGGGCGGCGCGACCTGGCGCGCGCGGATCGGCGCCGACCTCGCCGGCGAGCCCGACATCCAGCGCCTGCTGGGCGCCTACGACGACCCCGCCCTGGGCGCCCTGATGACCAACCTCGCCGGCCATGACCTCGGCCTGCTGCTGGACACCTTCCACGCGGTCGCCGACGAGCGGCCCAGGTTCTTCATCGTCTACACCCTCAAGGGCTTTGGCCTCCCGTTCCAGGGCCACAAGGACAATCATTCGGGCCTGATGACGGCGACCCAGATGGAAGCCTTCCGGGGGGGCATGAACGTGGCCCAAGGCGAGGAGTGGTCGCCCTTCGCCGGCCTGCCCCGCCCGGCCGAGGACTACGCCGCCTTCCTGCGCGCCACGCCCTTCGCCGCCCGCGAGCCGGAGCGCCCGGCGCCCCGCGTCGCGGTTCCCGCCGCCGCGGACTTCCCGGCCCCCAAGGGGCGCCAGTCGACCCAGGTCGCCTTCGGCAAGATCCTCAACGACCTGGCCCGCGCCGGCGGCCCCCTGGCCGACGCCATCGTCACCACCTCGCCGGACGTCACCGTCTCCACCAACCTCGGCGGCTTCGTGAACCAGCGGGGCCTCTTCGCCCGGGACGCGCGGGAGGACCGCTTCCGGGCCAGCCGCATCGCCTCGCCCCAGCGCTGGCACGCGCATCCCGGCGGCCAGCACATCGAGCTGGGCATAGCCGAGAACAACCTCTTCCTCCTGCTGGGCGCCCTGGGGCTGACCGGCCCCCTGTTCGGCCGCCGGCTGATCCCGGTGGGGACCCTCTACGACCCCTTCATCAACCGCGGCCTCGATGCGCTCAACTACGCCTGCTACCAGGACGCGCGCTTCCTGCTCGTCGCCACCCCCTCGGGCGTGACCTTGGGGCCGGAGGGCGGCGCCCACCAGTCTATCCACACCCCCCTGATCGGCATGGCCCAGGCCGGCCTTTCCTATTTCGAGCCGGCCTTCGCCGACGAACTGGCCCAGATCCTGCGCTGGTCCTTCGATCACCTGCAGGCCGACGACGGCGGCTCGGTCTATCTGCGCCTCTCGACCCGCGCCCTCGACCAGCCCGCGCGGGAGGCCCGCGAGGACTGGCTCGCCGACCTGATCGCCGGCGCCTATTGGCAGGTTCCTCCGGCCCCCGGCGCCGAGGTCGCGCTCGCCTACGCCGGCGCCGTCGCCCCCCAGGCGATGGAGGCG
>JACDGF010000043.1 GCA_013815405.1 Caulobacteraceae bacterium
TTTGGTTGGCGCGCTCCCGAGCGTTACCCACCCCCTCCGCCCAAGACCGACCGCCACCCAGGGGACATTCCTACTTGGGGGAATCGGGGGACATTTCTACTTTGCGTTGACAGTTCGACGCCCGTGACCGGCCAGCCAGGAGACCCGCCATGACCAACCTTCCGGACGATGACGAGCCCATCGTCCAGTGGCAGCCCGCGCATCGGTCGCGAACCGGGGCGGGGACGAGGGGCGTCGGCGTCGGGGGCGCGTTCGCCGTGACCGTAGCCGTGGGCGCGCTCACGATCGGGGCGCTGGCCATCGGCGCCCTGGCGATCGGGGCGGTGGCGATCAGCCGGCTCTCGATCGGCCGCGTCCGCTTGGGCCGGGTCGAGATCGACGATCTGTCGGTGCGGCGGGTCAGCGGGATCTAGCAAGCCGCCATGGCCGGCCAGCTCGAATCCCTGGACAGCGACGAAGGGCTCGAACGCCGGCGTCACCGCCATTGGTACGACCGGCTGATGATGCTGGCCGACGGGGTGTTCGCCATCGCCATCACCTTGCTGGCCGCCGACATCGTCTCGCCCGGCGCCCCGACGCCCAGGCTGGCGAGCCTGTGGGCGGCCCTGGCCCCGCAACTGGACGCCTATGCCCTCAGCTTCGTGGTGATCAGCGTCTATTGGCTGGCCCATCGCCGGCTGATGGCCATGGTCCTGACCGTGGACGCGCCGGTGACCGTGCTCACCCTCGCCATGCTGGGCCTCGTCGCCCTCCTGCCGGCGTTCACGCGCCTCATCCACGTCCAGATGGGCAACCATGCCTCGATGATCATCTACGCCGGGCTGGTGGTGGCCATCGGCACGGCCCTATCGGCGATGTGGGCCCATGCCGCCCTGGTCGTGAATCTGGTGTCGGCGGAAGTCGGCGCCGCCCAGCGCTGGCTGTTCTTCCTGCTCATCCTCCTCACGCCGCCGTTGTTCCTGCTGCTCACCATCCTGCTGCCGAGGCCTAGCCCCGGCGTCGTTCCGGCGAGCCTGGGCGCCCTCTTCCTGATCGGCTGGCGCCTGCGCCTGTGGGTGAGCCGCCGGATGGGCGCGAAGGGATGAAGCCCTATCGCGACCCGCCGCCGTCCGCCTTCGACGCCGCCGCCTCCTCCTCCTCGATATCGACGTCGAAAGTTTCGAGGAAACGGGACACCATCATGTAGTAGCCGATGGTGAGGGTCAGCTCTTGCAGGGCCTTGTAACCGAGGCGCCGCTTCAGCGGCTCGAAGGTGGCGTCGCCGCCGCGGACGTTGGCGACCACATCGTCGGTGAACGCCATGACCTCGCGTTGCGCCTCGTCGAACGCCGCCGCCGCGGGACCCTTCCTCACGGCGGCGATCAACGCGTCCGTGAGGCCCAGCCGCCGCGCGATGCGCTCGTGCTGGAACACCTCATAGCCGGCCCCGGAGAGGATCCCGACCCGCAGGATGGCGATCTCCCGCAACACCGGATCGAGGCTGGTGAAGTTGAGGATCTGGGTTCCCAGCCGGGTGAACCCGTCCAGGAGCTCGCCCGCGTGGCCCATCATCCGGAAGATGTTGAGGGGCGGCAGCTTCTCATAGGCCACAGCCGCGCGGCCGACCGCCGTCGCCGGGTCGAAGTAGGGAATGCGGGCCATGGCGAACGGCCTCCGGGGCGCGAGCCCCGCGAACCTAATTCAACGCGGCCAACCGCTCCAGCCCCGCGCGCTTCAGCCTTCGGCGGAGAGGCGCTTGGCCTGGGCCACCCAGGCGTCGCGGACGGCGCGGCCCTTGAGGCTGAGGGCGGAGTCGACATTGGCCAGATCCTCGGCTGTCCAGGCGGCGAGATGGGCGAAATTCGTCACACCCCGCGCGGCCAGGGCCTCGGCGAGCTTGGGCCCGATCCCCACTAGCCGGGTCAGGTCATCGGGCTCGGGCGCGGCCGTAAGGCTTTGCGCTTCGGCCAGGGCCGAAACGGCGATGGCTTCCGGGGCCGTGGCTTCGGCGGGTTCCGCGTCCGACGTCTCGACGGCGGCCAAGCTCGGTTCGATGGAACGGGGCGCGGTCGCCTCGACGGACGGTTCCATCGCCGCCTCGATATTCACCGCCCGGGCCCAGCGGGTCATCCACCACCACGCCACGCCGGCGCTGGCGGCGGCCCCGAAGGCCAGCCACAGGGGTGAAGCGGCGCCCACCGGCACGCTCATCGCCTTGACCGCGCGATCCCGCGCCGCGGTCAATTCCTCGTAATCAGGCATCCAAGGCATTACCGATGGCTCCAGTCGCGATTCGAAATATTGCGGCGCAGCATATCATGCCCGATCCGCTCGCACATGCGAAATCGTACGGCGTCGATTTTTTCACCCCGTCCCTTGCGCGGAACACGCCCCCGCGGCGGCGCGTTGGCACGCCACCGGGAGCAGGAGCGGGCGATGGCCAAGGACATCGGCGAGGACGTCGCCGCGGCGCACGGCCTCAGATATGTGCATGACGACGACCCCGGCCTCAAGCGCGTGGCCACGCGCCATGGCGCCGAGGTCGCCGATTCCGCCGGGCGCGTGGTGCGCGACGAGCGGACCCTGGATCGCATTCGCCGCCTGGCGATCCCCCCCGCGTGGACCGATGTATGGATTTCCCCCCACCCGGCCGGCCACATCCAGGCCGTCGGGCGAGACGCGCGGGGCCGCAAGCAATATCGCTACCACGACGGCTGGCGCGCCTGCCGCGACGAGGCCAAGTACGAACGCCTGCACGCCTTCGGCGCGGCCCTCCCCCGGCTCCGGGCGCGGGTCGCCGCCGACCTTCGCCGCCGGGGCCTGCCGCGGGAGAAGGTCCTGGCGGCGGTCGTGCGCCTGCTGGAACTTACCCTGATCCGGGTCGGCAACGACGAATACGCCAAGTCCAACAAGAGCTTCGGCCTCACCACCCTGCGCAAGAAGCACGTCACCCTCTCGGGCGTCGGCGCGGTGTTCGAGTTTCGCGGCAAGAGCGGCGTCACCCACAAGGCCGCGCTCCACGATCCGCGCCTGGCGCGCATCCTCCGTGGCTGCGAGGCCCTGCCGGGGCAGAGGCTCTTCCAGTTCGTCGATGAAGACGGCGCCCGCCACGCGATCGACAGCCACGACGTCAACGCCTATCTGCGCGAGGCGATCGGCGAGGATTTCAGCGCCAAGGACTTCCGCACCTGGGCCGGCACTCTGTCGGCGGCGCGCGCCCTGGCCATGCAGCCGTCGTTCGAAAACGCGGCGCAGGCCAAGCGGGCGGTCGTGCTCTGCGTGAAGGCGGTCGCCGGCCTGCTGGGCAACACGCCCACCGTCTGCCGCGCCTGCTACATCCATCCCGCCGTGTTCGAGGCCTTTGAGACCGGTTCTCTCGTCCCCAGGCTGGCGGGGGAAGCGCGGCCGGCTGAACTGGCCCTGATGAAGCTCTTGCGGGCGGCCGGCGGGGCCTAGCGGCTTGCCCGCGGGCATGGCTATGGTGGCCGACGCGGCCGCTATAGAGGGACCCATGCCGGGACAAAAATTGCGCTTCGGGGCGTTCATCGCGCCGTTCCACCCTACCGACGAGAACCCGACCCTGGCGATCGAGCGCGACCTCGAGCTGGTCCAGTGGCTGGATACCCTCGGCTATGAGGAGGCCTGGATCGGCGAGCACCATTCGGCCGGCTTCGAGATCATCGCCAGCCCCGAGGTGTTCATCGCCGCCGCCGCCGAGCGCACCCGCCACATCCGGCTGGGCACCGGGGTCTCGTCCCTGCCCTATCACCACCCCTTCATGCTCGCCGACCGGATCAACCAGCTCGACCACATGACCCGCGGCCGGGTGATGTTCGGGGCGGGGCCGGGCGCCCTCTCATCCGACGCCTTCGCCATGGGGATACCGGTGGCGCGCCAGCGGGACCGGATGGACGAGGCCCTGGGGGTGATCATCCGCCTCCTGCGCGGCGAGACGGTGAGCCACGAGAGCGACTGGTTCACCTTACGCGACGCGCGCCTGCAGATGACTCCCTTTTCGCGCCCCAGCGTCGAGATCGCCGTGGCCAGCCAGATCTCCCCAACCGGGGCCCGCGCCGCCGGCCGCCACGGCCTGGGCCTGCTCTCCCTGGGCGCGACCTCGGAGGGCGGCTTCAACGCCCTGGCGTCCAACTGGGCGATCGCGGAGGATCTGGCGCGCGACAACGGCCAGGCGATGGAGCGGTCCGCCTGGCGGCTGGTCGGCCCCATGCACATCGCCCCGACCAAGGATCAGGCGGTCGCCGAGGTTCGCTTCGGCCTGGAAAAATGGCTGTGGTATTTCCGTGAGGTCGCCAACCTCCCCATCGTGCCGGACGCCGGCGACCGCGACCCGGTGGAGGCGTTCCTGGAAACCGGCATCGCCGTCGTCGGCACGCCGGACGAGGCCGCGGCCAAGATCCAGGCTCTGATCGACCAGTCCGGCGGCTTCGGCTGTTTCCTGTGCATGGCCCATAACTGGGCGCCGTTCGAAGCCACCAGGCGCTCCTACGAACTCTTCGCCCGATATGTGGCCCCGCGTTTCCAGGGCCTGAACGTGAACCGGGACGCCTCCATGGACTGGGTCCGCGCCAACAAGGACGACTTCACCGCCCAGGCCCGCGCCGCGGTCGGCGCGCGGATCGTCCAGCACGCTCAGGAAAAGGGGGTGGAGAACATCCAGCCGGAGATCGCCGCGATGATCGGGCTTTCGGCCGCCAAACCCGAAGCGGTGGAATAGCCCGGTGCGGGCGGTGATCCGGCGGAACGGGCGCCTGGTGGTCGACGACATGGCGGCGCCGGTTCCCGAGGCCGGCCAGGTGCTCTGCCGCACCCTGGCCTGCGGCGTGTGCGGCTCGGACCTGCACGCCCTGGACCACTACGACCACATGATCGAGCTCACCGAACGGATGGGCGCGGCCAGCGCGATGAAGAAGGGGGCCGACACCGTCTTCGGCCACGAGTTCTGCTGCGAGGTGATCGAAAACGGGCCGGGGACGGCGGGGCGGTTCAAGCCGGGGGCCCGGGTGGTGTCGATCCCCGCCGTGATCACGGCCGCCGGCTTCGAGACCGTGGGCTATTCCAGCCGCCTGCCCGGCGGCTTCGCCCAGTCCCTGGTGCTCACCGAGGCCCTGCTCCTCGCCGCCCCCAACGGGCTTTCGTCCGAGGAGGCCGCCCTCACCGAGCCCTTGGCGGTGGGCGAGCACGCCGTGGCCAAGGCGGAACCGGGCGAGGGCCAGGCCTATCTGGTGGTCGGTTGCGGCCCGGTGGGCCTGGCCGTGATCGCCGCTCTGAAGGCCCGGGGCCTGGGGCCCGTCGTCGCCTGCGACTTCTCGCCCGAGCGGCGGGCCGCGGCCGACCGGATGGGCGCCGACCGGATCGTCGACCCGGCTCTCGTCTCGCCCCACGCGTCCTGGGGCGATTTCGACGTCCCCGCTTCGGGCGCCCAGGGCCTGATCGCCGCCGCCCAGGGCCGCGCGGTCCGGCGGGCGGTGATCTTCGAATGCGTGGGCGCGCCGGGCGTTCTGCAGTCCCTCGCCCTGGGCGCGCCGCCCGGAACCCGGATCGTGGTGGCCGGGGTGTGCATGCAGACCGACGCGATCGAGCCGCTGGCGTTCGCCGCCAAGGAGATCGAACTTCGTTTCGTGCTCGGCTATTCACCCGACGAATTCGACGCTTCCTTGAATAACCTCGCCGAAGGCGCCACCCGCTACAACGGAATCATCACCGGCGTGGTCGGCCTGGACCAGACCCCCGCCGCCTTCACCCGCCTCCAGGCCGACAAGAGCCAGATCAAGATCCTCGTCGCGCCGGGGGCGTGACGTGTCTTGTTTTCAAACCGTCCCGTCGCCATCCCGGCCGCGAGCCCCGTCGCCCCTCGCCAACACAGCCCTCACCGCCGCCACCCCCTCGGCCGCCCGGCCGCCGTCCGGCGCGCCCCCTTGCGCGAAATCGGGCTTTCCGCCGGCCCCTTGGCCGCCCATGGCCGTGACCGCCACGCGGGCCAGATCGACGGCGTTGAAGCGGGCCTGGGCCGCGCCGCTCACGACCACGGTGCTGGCGACCTTGCCGTCCAGAACGCCGCTCAGCGCCACCACGCCATCGGGAACCCGCTTGCGGAAGGCCTCGGCGATGGGGCGCAGATCCTTGCCGCCGACGCCCTGCAACACCCGGCCGATGAAGGGAACCCCGAAGACCTCCTCCATGGCCTCAGCCGCGGCATTGCCGACGCCTGCGCTTTCGCCCACGGCGAGCGCGCGCCTGGTTTCGGCTAGATCCCGCTCCAGCTTGCGCGCCCGCCCCTCCGCCGCCTCCACCCGCGCCACGACCTCTTCCACCGGGGCCTTGAACCGGTCGGCCAGGGCCTGGGCGACCGCCGCCCGGTCGAGCAGCCAGCGGCGCGCCGGCTCGCCGGTGAGCGCCTCGATGCGCCGCACGCCGGCGGCGATTCCCTGCTCGGAGACGATCTTGAAGAGGGCGATGTCGCCGGTGCGCGCCACATGGGTGCCGCCGCACAGCTCCACCGAATAGGGTCCCTCCCCCGCCAGGTCGCGGCCGAGGCTCAGGACCCGCACCGTGTCGCCGTATTTCTCGCCGAAGAGCGCCACGGCGCCGGCGTCGATGGCCGCCTGGGGGGCCATTTCCCGGGTTTCGGCGGGAAGGTTCTGGCGGATCACGGCGTTGACCTCGGCTTCGATGGCGTCGATCTGACCGGGCGTGAGCGGCGCCCCGTGGCTGAAATCGAAACGCATGCGCTCGGCGTCCACCATCTGACCCTTCTGCGCGACGTGGGCGCCCAGGACATGGCGCAGGGCCGCGTGCGCCAGGTGCGCCGCCGAATGGTTGAGCCGCGTGCGCGCGCGGGGCTCGGCGTCGACGGCGAGCTGAACCTGGTCGCCGACTTCCAGGCGCCCCCGGACGATCCTGATGGCGTGGACGAAGAGGTCCCCCTGCTTCTGGGTGTCGAGCACCTCGGCCGCGCCGCCGGGCCACGCCGCCGCGCCGCGATCGCCGGCCTGGCCGCCGCTCTCGCCATAAAAGGGGGTGGCGTCGAAGAGAACCAGCACGGAATCGCCGGCCTCGGCGGCGGCGATCTCCCGGTCGTCCCTGACCAGGGCGAGGGTCCGCGCCGTCATGCGGTCCAGATCGTGACCGGCGAAGAGCGTCGCGCCCAGCCGCTCGCGCAGGGCAAGCCACACATCGCCCCGCGCCTGCTGGCCCGAGCCCGCCCAACTCTCCCGCGCCATCTGGCGCTGGCGGCCCATGGCCTCATCGAAACCCGCCACATCGACCTCGACGCCCCTGGCGCGCACGGCGTCCTGGGTGAGGTCGAGGGGAAAACCGTAGGTGTCGTAGAGCTTGAACGCCGTTTCCCCCGGCAACGTGTCGCCCTCGCCCAGGCCGGCGGACGCCTCCTCCAGCAGGGCGAGGCCCCGTCCCAGGGTGCGGTGGAAACGCTCCTCCTCGGCGCGCAGCGTCTCGACGATCACCGGGGCGGCGCGGACGAGTTGGGCATAGGCGCCGCCCATCTCCTCGACCAGGGTGGGAACCAGGCGGTGCATCAAGGGGTCGCCGGCGCCCAGCAGGTAGGCGTGGCGCATGGCCCGGCGCATGATCCGGCGCAGGACGTAGCCGCGCCCCTCGTTGGACGGCGTCACCCCATCGGCGATCAGGAACGCGGTGGAACGCAGATGGTCGGCGATGACGCGATAGGAGGCGGCCGCCTCGCCCACGGCCCTGACGCCGGCGACCGCCTCGCCGGCGGCGATCAGGCGGCGGAAGAGGTCGGTCTCGAAGACGCTGTGGACCCCTTGCAGCACGCAGGCCACCCGCTCCAGGCCCATGCCGGTGTCGATGCAGGGCTTGGGCAGCGCCGCCGAACGGCCGTCGGCGAACTGCTCATACTGCATGAAGACGAGGTTCCAGATCTCGACGAAGCGGTCGCCGTCCTCGTCGGGCGAGCCGGGCGGGCCCCCGGCCACGCCAGGCCCATGGTCGTAGAAGATCTCGGTATTGGGCCCGAACGGGCCGGTATCGCCCATCGACCACATGTTCTCAGGCAGCCGCACGATCCGTTCGTCGGCGAGGCCCGCGATCCGTTTCCAGAGCCCGGCGGCTTCCTCGTCGGAGGGATGGACGCTGACCATCAGGCGCTCGGGCGGGAGCGCCAAGTCATGGGTGACGAACCGCCAGGCGTAGTCGATGGCCCCTTCCTTGAAGTAGTCGCCGAAGGAGAAGTTGCCGAGCATTTCGAAAAAGGTCAGGTGCCGGGCCGTATAGCCGACATTGTCCAGGTCGTTGTGCTTGCCACCGGCCCGGACGCATTTCTGGGACGAGGCGGCGCGCGGCGCCGGCGGGGTCTCGGCACCGGTGAAGTTGTTCTTGAAGGGGACCATGCCGGAGTTCACGAACAGCAGGGTCGGATCGCTCCGCGGCACGAGCGGCGCCGAAGGGATCACGGCATGGCCGGCCTCGGCGAAAAAGGCCAGGAACTGGCCGCGAAGATCACTCAGGCTCGGCATCGGCGCCCTCTAGCAGCTAGGGGGCGCGGGACCAAGAAAAAGGGGCTGACCGCCCTCGCTCCCCTTCATGGCCAGGGGTTGCAAAACCTTCATTCAGGCGCGCCTCTTCAACACCTCTCCCGTAGGGAGAGGGAGGGGCCCATGGCGAGCCATGGGAGGGTGAGGGGTGGTCCGACCGTGATACATTCCTGACGGATTAGCCCGGAGACATTCCTGACAGTAACCCGGTCGGCGGAGGAACCGCCGATGCCTTGGAGTGTGCTGTCCGTGATGGATCAGAAGATGATGTTCGTGGCCGATATTCTTCGAGGGGAGGAGCCGATGACGGGGCTCTGCGCCAAGTATGGCATATCTCGGCAGACGGGCTATGTGTGGAAGCGGCGTTTCGATCTGGAAGGGCCGGCTGGTCTCGAGCAACGCTCGCGGGCGCCGCTTCGACATGGCAGGTCGACGCTGGCGGCGGTGACGGTTCGTCTTATCGAGCTGCGTAAGCGCAAGCCCTACTGGGGACCGAAGAAGCTCCTGAAGGTGCTGGCCGAGGAGGATTCGCGCGTGACCTGGCCGAGCGCCAGCACGGCTTCGGAGATCCTGCGCCGCGAGGGCCTCAGCCGGCCGCGCCGGCGCCGACGCGGGGCCTTGCCGCTCGAACAGCCGTTCGGCGTGGTCGAAGCCGCGAACGACACCTGGTGCATCGATTTCAAGGGTTGGTTTCTTACCGGCGATGGTCGGCGTTGTGATCCGCTCACGGTGACCGACGCCTTCAGCCGTTATCTCCTGGCGGTCCAGATCATGGCGCCGGTCACCCCGGCGGTGGAGGCCTGGATGGACCGGCTGTTCGAGACGCACGGGCTGCCCGGCGCGATCCGCAGCGACAACGGAGCGCCCTTCGCCTCGGTTGGCGCCGGTGGCCTGACCCGGCTGTCGGCCAGATGGGCGAAGATGGGCATTGGGCTCGAGCGCATATGTCCGGGCCATCCCCAGCAGAACGGGAGTCACGAGCGGATGCATGGAACGCTCAAGCCCGAGACCTGCGAACCGCCGTCGGCCACCGCGGCCCACCAGCAAGTCCGCTTCGACGCCTTCAGACAGGAGTTCAACCACGAACGCCCCCACGAGGCGCTCGATCAGCGCCCGCCGGCGACGCTCTACGCCTCCTCTCCAAGGCCCTTCATCGTCCCCCGAGGCGACCTCGACTACGGAACCGAAGAGGTCAGGCGCGTCCGGTCCAACGGCGAGATCATTTGGCGCGGCGGCAAGCTCTTCGTGTCCGAAGCCATCATCGGCGAGGCCGTGGGCGTCGCGCAACGCCCCGACGGTCATTGGACGGTCCGCTTCGCCGACGTCCCGCTGGGCCTGATCGACCGGATGACAGGAGAAATCGTTCGTTTTGGCGCGAGGCGGCCGCCTCGCACCAAAACGATCACTGAAGAGCCGAAAAAACCGTCAGGGATGTAACCGGACAAACTGTCAGGAATGTATCGGGTTGCACA
>JACDGF010000504.1 GCA_013815405.1 Caulobacteraceae bacterium
CGCCCAGGAGGCGGGGGCGAGCGCGGTCACCGTGCATGGGCGCACGCGGCGCCAGTTCTACGCCGGCGCGGCCGACTGGGCGGCGGTGCGCGCGGTCAAGCGGGCCGTGACCATCCCGGTGCTGGTCAACGGCGATATCGTCGATGAGGGCACGGCGCGCGCGGCCCTGGCCGCTTCGGGGGCCGACGGGGTGATGATCGGCCGGGCCGCCACCGGCCGGCCCTGGATCGCCGCGAGGATCGAGGCGGCCTTGGAGGGACGATCGGTCGCGCAGCCCGGCCGCCGGGCGCGAACCCGCATCGTCCGCTGGCACCTGGACGCCAGCGTCGCCTTCTATGGCGAGCCCCTCGGCGTGCGGATGTTCCGCAAGCATCTGGCCGCCTATGTGGAGGCCGCCCCCTGGCCCGCCCCGCGCGAGGAGCGGCGAGCGGCGCGCGGGCGGCTGTGCCGCCTGGAGCGTCCCGCCGAGATCCACGCGGCGATCGACGACTTGTGGGCGAAAACTCGCGCGGCCTGAAACCCCCTCTGGCACCCATCGGCCACAAGGGGTGTTGAGTTTCAGGCACAGTCCATCCTAGGCTTAGGTATGTCGTCGGCGTCCGACCTGAGCTTGAAATTCCCGTTCTGGCGGCGGGCCGTGAGTTCGCGCCTGGCGATGGGGGGGTGCTACGCGCTGGCGGCGGCGCTCACTGCGGTGTCGGTCGCGCTGGGGTCGTCGCCGACCTTGAGCGGCGCCTTGGGGCCGGCCAGCCCGCTGGTGCTGACCCTGCTGGGCCTCGCCCTGGCCCTGACCGCGATCCTGGCGGCTCTGCTGGGCTGGCGGTTCCTGGGGCTGGTCAGCGCCAGGTCGCGTGACGCCGGGGCACGCCTGCACCTGCGGTTCGTCGCCCTCTTCGCCCTGGCGGCGGTGGCGCCGGCGGTGATCGTCGCCCTGTTCTTCGGCCTCCTGGTCACCCGCGGGGTGGACAACTGGTTCAGCGCCCGGGTCCAGACCGTGGTCGAGAACTCGGCGGTCGTGGCCCGCTCCTACGTCGAGGAGCAGAAGCACTACATCGGCGATCACGTGGCGGTCATGGCGCGGGTCCTCGACCAGGCGGCGCCGACGCTTTCGGACACCCCGGTGGCGTTCGGCCATTTCCTGCGGGACCTTGCGAGCGACAACGGCTTCGCCGCCGCCTATCTGATCGACGGGGAGGGGAGGGTCCTGGCCCGGGCCGAACCGGACGGGGCGGCGCCCCTGCTGATCCCGCCGCTCTCGACCTTCAAGGCCGCCGACGAGGGAGACGTTTCGGTCGGCGCGTTCGAGTCCGCGGATCTCTTCCGCGCCCTCTATCGATTGCGGGGCTATCCGGACGCCTACCTCTATGTCGTCCGTCCGGTGGACCGGGGCATCTTCAGCCATCTGCGCGAGACCGAAGCCTCCCTCACCGCCTATCGCGAGGCCAAGGCCAAGCGGGCGAGGATCCAGGCGGCCTTCGCCCTCAGCTATCTGGAGACGGTCCTGCTGGTGCTGGTCGGCGCCGTCTGGCTCGGAATGGCCGCCGCCAACAGCATCGCCGCCCCGGTGGCGCGCCTGGTCCAGGCCGCCGGCCGCGTCGCCGGCGGCGACCTGACGGCGCGGGTGGACAGCCGCAAGGACCCCGAGGAGATCGCGGTATTGTCGCGGGCTTTCAACCGGATGACGATCGATCTTCAAGAACAGCAGGCGGCCCTGCGCGCCGCCCACGTCGATGCCGAATCCCGGCGCCTGTTCACCGAGGCGGTCCTGCTGGGGGTCAGCGCCGGGGTCATCGGGCTGGACCCCGGGGGGCGGGTCTCGGCGGTCAACCGTCAGGCCGCCCGCCTGCTCAATCTGGCGCCGGACGAGGGCGGCGGGCGAAGGCTCGGCGACATCGCCCCTGAACTCCAGGGCGTGGCCGCCGCCGCGGCCCTTCACGGCAAGGACGCCGAGGAGGACATCGACGTGACCCGGGGCGGCGAATCGCGGCGCCTGCGGGTGCGCGCCAGCCAAAGCGCCGAGGGCCTGGTCCTGACCTTCGACGACATCACCCGCCTGGTCACGGCCCAGCGCAACGCCGCCTG
>JACDGF010000505.1 GCA_013815405.1 Caulobacteraceae bacterium
CGCTCATCCCGCCAAGGAGAGGCTGGTCATGGTCTTCGTCAGGGGTCGCGATAACGATCTCGCCCGACGCGATCTTGAGCGGGTCGCCGTACTGCCGCCCGAGCACCGCCTTGAACGCCGCGGCGCGGTCATAGGCGGCCTGCTGCTTCCGCGCGGCGGCGATCTTCCTCGCGTCCGCCCCGGCGGCGCGCATCCGGTCCGGCGACACCTGGGGCGCGCGAAGCGTCGGGCTGAGGTCGACGCCGAGGGCGGGGCGCGCGGTCATCAGGCTGAAGAAGGCGTCCAGCTCGAAGGTGGCGTCGGCGACCGCCCCGAAGGCCTCGGCGGACGCCTTGACCTCGGCCACGTCGTTGTCGGTGGTCTCTTCGATCTCGGTCATCCGTGTGGCGATCTGCTCGACGCGCACGACCTCGCCTCCCGACAGCAATCCGCCGCCTTGCGCCACCGCGTCCAGGGTCGGGCGCACCCAGGCGCCGACCACGCTGTCGCCGCACCGCAGATGGTGGTCGAGGAAAGAGAGCGGCGCGCCGACGGTGAAGGTGTGCAGCCAGAGCGACACCTTGGCCAGTTCGACCGCGAACGGGTTCTTGTCGACGCCGTGGACCACGCGCTTGAGGATCATCCGGCGCACGACATGGCGGTCGTCGAGCTGTTCCGGCGTCACCGGCCAGCCGTGGAGCTTCGCCGCCGCGAGGATGCGATCCCGCACCGCGGCGACGCGGGCCAGCAGGGGGGAGGCGTAGGCGCCCCATGTCACCTCCGCCGAGGCTTCGGCGACCGCGGCCAGGACCCGATCCGCCAGCCAGTCGACCAGGCTGACCAGGAAATGCCCCGAACCCATCGCGGGGTCGCACACCTTCAGCTCCAGCAGCGCGGAGGCGGGATCGGCCGCCGCGAGCTCGGCCAGGCGCTCGGCGACCGGGCGCCGGTCGGACGCGAGCCGCGTGGCCGCCTGGGCGAAAGCTTCGGCGCGCCGGGCGACCTCCGGGCCGACCCCGCGATCGATGATCAGGGAGACCAGGGCCTCGGGCGTATAGTAGCTGCCGCTGTCGTGGCGCTCGTCGTCGTCGCGATCGACGGCCACCTCGCCGGCGTCGTCCAGGCGCAATCCGAATTCGAGGATGCGCTCGTAGATCGATCCCAGCTGCTGGACCGAAAGGTCGCGGTAGTTGACGTATTTGGGCCCCCGCTCGGTCTCGACGTGGGAGAGGGCGAAGACGATCTCGGCGACCACGGCGTCGGGCAGTTCGACGCGCTCCAGGATCGGCGCGGCGCCGGGCTCGAACAGGCCGCCGTTGTAGGGCGGCACGCCCAGGGCGTCGTCGCCGTGCGCGATGGCGGTGAAAACGCCCTTCAGCCGGGCCCAGTAGATCGCCGCCCGGGGCGAGGCGGGCCGCCCCTCCGCCCGGGCGTCCGCCACCTCGCGCCGGATGCGCGTCAGCGAATAGTCGGCATAGGGCCCGCGCTCGTCGGGCAGGAGGTCGCGGTCCTCGGCGTAGAGCACGAAGAGGAGCCGGTAGAGCAGGATCAGGGCGCCCTGCCGCACCGCCTCCAGCCATGCCGCGTCCGGCGCGTCCGGGCGCGCGCGGTCATGGTGGGCGAGCGCCGCGGCCAGCACCGGGAACACCCGATCGAACACCACGCGGGAGAGGTCCCGCGCGACCTTCTCCTCCCAGCGCCTGCCCTGTTCGAGGGCCACGGCGTGGAAGGTGCGGCCCTGTTCCGACGGGAGGAAGGCGCCCCGCCCCAACAGCAGCAGGAACAGGCGCAGGGCGTGATCGGCGGCGAAGTCGCGCGCATCGAGCAGGTCCGGCTCGCAGCCCGGCGCCCCGAGGACGCGCCCGAGGTCGATCTCCAGGAAGTCCTCGGAGACCGACACCGCCCCGGACCAGTAGAGCCGCCATAGCCGCCCGTTGGTCAGCATGCCCCAGCGCAGGGCGCCGCCGGTGATGTCGTCGGCCCGGCGCAGATAGCGAAGTATCTGGGTCGAGGGGACGCCCTCCTCGCCGGCGCGCCTGTCGCGGGCGTCGGCCGGGCGGTCGAGCGGCCGGTTCCAGCGCTTGGACTCCACCAGGCACAG
>JACDGF010000044.1 GCA_013815405.1 Caulobacteraceae bacterium
GAGCGAGCCGGCGGCGCGGGGCCGGACGGCCGAGGCGCTCGAGCAAGAGGCCGCGACCTTGCTCGACGTCCTGACCGACGCGGTGACCGGCGTGACCGACGGGGGCGCCATCCACGAACGGCTGGGCCGGGCCTGGGGCTGCGGGCCGCGCGGCTGCGACCTCATCCGCCGCGCCCTGGTGCTTCTCGCCGATCATGAGTTGAACGCCTCGACCTTCGCCGCCCGCGTGGCCGCTTCCACCGGAGCGTCCCTGGCGGCGTCGGCCCTTGCCGGCCTTTCGGCGCTGTCGGGGCCCCTGCATGGCGGCATGCCCGCGCGGGTAGCGGCCATGGCCTTGGAAGCCCGGCGGCTGGGAGCGCGCGAAGCGGTCGCCGCGCGACTGGCCCACCGATCGTGGGCGCCCGGCTTTGGTCATCCCCTCTATCCCGACGGCGATCCTCGCGCCCGGGCCTTGCTGGGCGGCTTCGCGTCGCCCGCCTCGCTGGAGGTTCTGGAGCTCACAGCCCAGGAAGCCACGGGCGAGCACGCCAATGTCGATTTCGCCCTGCTAGCGCTCTCCGAAGCGCTCGGCTTGCCGGAGGACGCGCCCTTCGCCCTCTTCGCCGTCGCCCGCTGCGCCGGCTGGACCGCCCACGCCCTCGAGCAGATCGCCACCGGCGCCCTGATCCGGCCCCGGGCGCGCTACGTCGGGACGCGGCCGGAAGCCTAGGAGCCGCGCGAACCCCTCGTCGTGGCGGCCCAGCGCCGGTCTACCGCAGACCGCGGGTCGCCCGACACACCGCGCTGGACGAGCGAGATCCCCTGCAGGGCGACCTGCCGGCCCATGAGGAACCGCGATCGGTAGGCGTAGCCGATCTGGTAGAGGGAGCGATCGACGCGGGTTTCCCCATCCTCGACATAGGTGGTGACGATGCCGACCGGCGCGGTCGCTTCCCCGTCCCCCTTGGCGTGGGCCGCGTCGAGGGCGTGGGCCAGCCCCGCGGCGATCCAATCCACGTCGATCTGGGGCCGCGCGGCGGTCACCTCCATGGCATGGTCCAGCACCACGGTGGGAAAGACATAGCGCTGCGACTGGATGACCTGGGTCGGCGTGACCGCCTCGAGCACGATCTTGCGCCCCCCCGCTTCGGCCGCCCCCTTGATCACGAAGGCTGTTCGAGCCCGCGCCTGGGCGTCGATCTGCTTTTCGCTCAAGGCGTGCTCGCGATGGGCGTCCCAATAGCTCAAGCCCGCGATGACGACGGCCAGGACCGCCGCCGCCTCGCCTATGTTCAGCCAAAAGCGGCCGCGCCTGGGCGCCGGCGATGGGGAAGGCGGGGACTTCATCGACGCCTACCTGGGCGGCAGGGCGGCCGCCGCCTGGGCGGCCTCGGCGTACTGCCCGCCCTTGCGATAGCGGTAGAGATAGGTGGGGATGATCGGCTCCAGGGCGCTTGCGGCGACGCCCAGGTCGGCGAGGCCCAGGGCGCCGGGGACGACGATGTTGTCGGTTCGCAGCATCTCCACCTGGTCGCTGGTGATCGGCGGGGCCAGAATTCCGGTGGCGGCCAGGGCGTCGCCCGCCAGGCCCAGGATCTTCGCCACGGCAAAGGGGATCGGCGCGAGGAGGCGCGGCCGGCCGATCTGCTCCAGCAGCAGGACCATCAGGGCCTTGAAACTGTAGATGCTCGGCCCGCCGAGCTCGTAGGTCCCGCCCGAAGCGGCGCCGTCGCTGAAGGCGGCCGCGACCGCCGCCGCCACGTCGCCGACGAACACCGGTTGGAACCGCGTCGCGCCCCCGCCGATCAGGGGCAGGACGGGAGAGACCGTCGCCATGGCGGCGAAACGGTTGAAGAAGGCGTCGCCGGGGCCGAACACCACCGAGGGCCTGACGACGGTCGCTGAGGGGATCGCCTCGCGCACCGCCGCCTCGCCGGCCGCCTTGCTGCGAGCGTAGTCGGCGCCGCTCGCCGCGTCCGCCCCGATGGCGGAGATCTGCACGAACCGCCCGATTCCCCGCGCCCTGGCGGCCTCCGCGATTTCGCGCGCGCCGGCGACGTTCAGGCCCTCGAAGGTCTGGCGCCCGGATTGATAGAGGACGGCGACGGCATTGACGCAGGCCTCGGCCCCGTCCAGGGCCCGGCCCACCGAGGCGGCGTCGCGCACATTGGCCTGGACGATCTCGATCTGCCCCACGTCTCCCAGCATCGGCAGGCGGTAGCCCCGGCCTGGCCGGCGCACCGCGACCCGCACCCGACGATCGTGCTTAGCGAGCGCACGGACGATCTGGCTTCCCACGAAGCCGGAGCCGCCGAACACCGTCACCAGACCCTTCATCCGCGTCCTCGCCTCGCCCGCAGGCGCCTCGCCCCGATAGACGAGCCGCCGGTGGGGCGCAACGCCGCTCCATTGACGAGGCTGGGCGGACGCCCTAAGCGTCCCGCCTTCGCGCGATGGGGCATGGCCCTGAGCGGGCCCAGGTGGCGGAATTGGTAGACGCGCTGGCTTCAGGTGCCAGTGGCTTAACGGCCGTGAAGGTTCGAGTCCTTTCCTGGGCACCAGGTCTTTTGGCGCGACGACCTTATCTTTGAGCTTGCTTGTTCCGGAAAGGTCGCGCCCCTAAATTCCTTGCGTCGCAGCCTGAGCCTCGAACCCGCGGGGTCGAAGGTTGCGCTGGTTCATTCGCGCATTCCGCGCCAGGGACGGCCCGGCGATCCTCGTCGCCAACTGCGAGTCCCGGCGTGCGCCTATCATCGGAGCGTTCGATCGTCTTGCCTCAAACCCTCCACCACGGCGACCTGCCGCAAGGGCTTTTCGCCGGCGCGGCGTCGGTGGCCGTCGATTCGGAGACCATGGGCCTGAGGGTGGGCCGCGATCCACTGTGCCTAGTCCAGCTTCGCGCCGTAGAGGGCGACGCCCATCTGGTCCAACTGAGCCGCCCGGCCTATGACGCGCCGAACCTCAAGGCGCTATTGACCGACCCCGCCGTCCTCAAGATCTTCCATTTCGGGCGGTTCGATATCGCCATGTTCCAGTATGCCCTTGGGGTGGTGACCGCCCCGGTCTACTGCACCAAGATCGCCTCGCGCCTGGCCCGCACCTATACCGACCGGCACGGCCTCAAGGACGTCACCCGCGAACTCCTCGGCGTCGAGATGTCCAAGGCGCAGCAGAGTTCCGACTGGGGGGCCGCCCAACTTTCGCCTGAACAGCTGGACTATGCCGCCTGCGATGTCCTCAATCTGCATGCGCTGAAGAGCCGCCTCGACGAAATGCTCGTCCGCGAAGGGCGCACGGCCCTGGCCCAGGCCTGCTTCGACTTCCTCCCGCATCGAGCCGCCCTCGATGTCGCCGGATGGGAAGACGTCGACATCTTCGCCCATGGCTAGCCTTGCCCCCGCCTTGAGCGCCGGCCCTCCGCCCAGGGGCCGGGCGCGCGCGCACAGCCGCCTGGTGCGCATCCTCCGGTGGGTCCTGCCGATGATCATGATCGGCGTGATCGGCGTCCTGGCGGGGCTGGTGGGCGCCCATGCGGTCAAGCGCCAAGCGGCGGCGCGCAAGGACGCCACCACACCCATCCGGATGGTCAACCCCCACTTCTTCGGGCGCGACAACCAAGGGCGCGCCTATACCCTGGGCGCCCGGCAGGCGGCCCGCGACGAGCAGTCGTTTCAGAGGGTCCTGCTGGCCTATCCCTCGGTGACCCTGGACATGGATGGCGCGCATCCCTCGACCCTGACCGCCGAATCCGGCGTCTATCACGAGGACAGCCGCATCCTGTTCCTCAAGGGGCACGTCCGCGCCGCCGATTCCAAATCGACCCATTTCGCCACCGACGAGGCGACGGTGAACACCCGCACCGGGGTGGTGAACGGCGCCGGCGCCCGGATCAGCCGCACGCCCGTCGGCCAGCTGAATTCCAGAAGTTTCGACGTCTATGACAAGGGCGACCGGGTGATTTTCAAGGGCGGCGTTCACGCGCGGCTCAATCCGCACTAGAAGAGCGGGCCTCGCGGCAGGCGGGGAGCGGCCGGAGCAGCCTCGCCGCCGCCCGATGGAGACGTTGAGCGCACGATGCGACGCACGACCAGGAACGCCATCGGGATCGCGGCGGCGGGGCTGGCGGGCCTTTGCGCCGCGGGCGCGGCGCGCGCCCAGGTCGAAACGCGGTCCAACGCACCGATCGACATCACCGCCAATGAAGCCGAGGTGATCAACTCCAAGTGCCTGGCCGTGTGGCGCGGCGCCGCCGAGGCTCTCCAGGGGCAGACCCGGCTTCGGGCCGACACCATCAGCGTATACGCCACGCCCAAGGGCGTGGGGCCGGGCGGCCAGCCGGCCTGTGGCGGGACCGACCGCATCGTGGCCGACGGCCGGGTCTATTATGTGAATCCCCAGCAGAGCGCGCGCGGCGATCACGCGGTCTATTCGGCGTCCGCCGACCAGATCGTCATCACCGGCGACGTGGTCGTGGTCCAGGGGCGCGACGTGGCCCGCGGCGACACCTTGACGATCAAGGTTTCCACCCGCGAGGCCAGAATGGAATCGCGCGCCGCCGGCGCCGGCAAGCCCGGCCGCGTGCGGGGCGTCTTCTATCCCGACCAGAAGGGCTCGGACGCGCCCGCGGCCAAGCCTTGAGGCGCGCGCCTTGAACGACGTCTCCCCTCCGGCGTCCGCCGTCGAAATATCCGGGCCGCTCGCCGCCGCGCCGCGAGCCGGGGGCCTGATCGTCGATCGGATCGGCAAATCCTTCCGCGGGCGGGCGGTGGTCAAGGGGGTCAGCCTTCATCTGGCCCGCGGCGAGATCGCCGGATTGCTGGGCCCCAACGGCGCCGGCAAGACGACCTGTTTCTACATGATCACCGGCCTGATCGCCGCCGACTACGGCGCGATCCATCTGGACGGCGAGGACATCACCAATCAGCCCATGTATCAGCGCGCGCGCCTGGGCCTGGGCTATCTGCCGCAGGAGACCTCGATCTTTCGGGGGATGACCGTGGAGCAGAATGTCATGGCCGTGGTCGAGATGCGCGAGCCCCGTCGCGAGAAGGTGCGCGCGATCACCGAGGAACTGCTCCAGGAACTCCACATCCACCATTTGCGCGCCTCGCCCGCGGTTTCGCTCTCGGGCGGAGAGCGGCGGCGCGCCGAGATCGCCCGGGCCCTGGCCAGCGAGCCGGCCTTCATGCTGCTGGACGAGCCGTTCGCCGGCATCGACCCCCTGGCTATCGCCGACATCCGCGACGTCATCGGCTATTTGAGGAAACGCGGCATCGGCATCCTGATCACCGACCACAATGTCCGCGAGACCCTCGACATCATCGACCGCGCCTCGATCATTCACGCGGGCGAGGTGCTGTTCGAGGGCTCCCCCAGCGAGATCCTCGCCAACCCCGAGGTGCGCCGGGTCTATCTGGGCGATCGTTTCGGCTGAACGCCGCGCCGGTCGCGCGGGCGTGATCGGCCCCGCGCCGCGCGTGCTTGACACCATTCGGCGCCCGGCGCGTTGATAGGCCATGCAGGTTACGGTCTCCGGCAAGCATGTCGACGTCGGCGAGGCTCTGCGCAAGCGCATCGGCGACGAACTCCTGGGCGCCATCGGCAAATACTTCGAGCGCGGCGGCGACGCGGAGGTCGTGGTCAGCCGCGACGGCCATGGTTTCCGCGTCGACTGCGCGGTCACCCTGGCTTCCGGTCAGCAACTTCAGAGTCACGGCTTGGCCGCCGACGCCCACGCCGCCTTCGGCCAGGGCCTGGCCAAGATCGAGACCCGGATCCGGCGCTACAAGCGCCGCCTGAAAAGCCACACCATCGCCGCCACCGCCAAGGCGGCGGAAACCGCGTCGCTCTATGTCCTGCGCGCCCCGGCCGGCGAATCGGACGACGACGACTGGGACGGCGTCGACGGGCACACGCCGCCGGCGGCGATGATCATCGCCGAGAGCGAGGCGGCCCTCAAGACGATGACGGTGTCCATGGCGGTCATGGAGCTCGATTTGATCGAGTCTCAAACAATCGTGTTCAGGAACGCCGCCCACGGCGGATTGTCCGTGGTATATCGCCGGCCGGATGGGAACATTGGCTGGATCGATCCCGAGCGTACGAAAGCCTCCCAAGGCGAAGGCTCGCGAGGACGCTGACGGCCTGATCGGCGCCAGCGTTCGGCCGACGGGCCTCCGTTCGGCGCCGAGCGCCAGCCAACCGTACGCGAACGGGAAATCGTTTTCGTCGGCGGTCATCGGGGATCTGCTGGCCAGCGCCTCGATCGCGCCTCGGGTCAGCGCCGCCAGCAAGCGCCAAGCCTTGTCGATCATCTCCGAGATCGCCGCCCGCGCCTTGTCGCTCAAGGCGAGCGAGGTGTTCGACGCCCTGATGAATCGCGAGGCGGCCGGCCCCACGGGGCTCGGCCGGGGCGTCGCCCTGCCTCACGCCCATGTCGGCGGCCTCGACCGCCTCCACGGGATCTTCGTCCGTCTCGAAGCGCCGGTGGACTTCGGGGCGGTGGACGACGAGCCGGTGGATCTTCTCTTCGCCCTGCTTGCCCCTCGGGACGGCGGCTCGGAACACCTGCGCGCCCTGGCCCGGGTGTCGCGGCTGCTGCGCGAGGCCGATATTCGCCAGCAACTCAGGAGCGCCAGCGGGGCCGACGCCATTCACGCCCTCCTGGCGCGGGAGAGCCCGCCCTACGCGGCTTGAGTCCGGCCCTTCAGTGCACCGACACGGGCGCCAGTTCATGCGCCAGCGCCGCGGCGACGGCGGAGTCCTTGTCGCCCATCACCGCAAGGCGCGCCCCGTCGGCGCGATGGACGGCGTAGAGCGTCTGATCAGGCTTGAGTTCGAATTGGCGAATCTGCGCGGCGGGCGTATCGGCCATGATTTCGGCGGCCCTGATCGGGCGAACATAGACGAGGTTCGGAGCGCCGAGAGCGGCGAAATCCTCGATCGACAGTGTGGATGTCAACATAGCCATCTCCTTACAAAAGCGAACGCCTCGAAAGGCCGTTGCATTCAGACGCCGGTCCTGATCGGCACATTCCTCACCACCTGGCTTGGCCGCGGGCGCGAGGCGTCGATGTGCAGCAGGCCATGTTCCAGCACCGCGCCTTCGACCTCCATCCCGTCGGCCAGGACGAATGAGCGGGTAAATCCCCGCGCCGCGATGCCGCGATGGAGAAACGCCCGATCCTGGGCCGGATCCGCTTGCGGGCCGCGCTTGCCGATGACGGTGAGCTGGCGGTTCTCGACCGTCACCGCCAACTGGTCGGGAGCGAACCCCGCCACCGCGAGGGTGATGCGCACCTTACCGTCGGCGGTGTCCTCGACATTATAGGGTGGATAGCCCTCCGCCGCGGCCTTGGCGGCGCGCTCGATCAGGGCGCGGGTATGCTCGAAGCCCAGCAGGAACGGACTGTCGAACACCAGCAAGCGGTCCATCTAGAGCCCTCGCGAAAAAGCGACTCCGCCGCTCGCGCCCCTGTCAGGCGACGCCTGGCGACAAGGGCTAGATGGCGACGCGGGAACTGTGGTTCAAGCAGCCGGGCGCGGAAGGGCCGCCCGGCCTCGCGACCGGGCGGCCCTGTTTGGTGGAGCTAAGCGGAGTCGAACCGCTGACCTCTTGAATGCCATTCAAGCGCTCTACCAGCTGAGCTATAGCCCCGAGACGTCCGGGGTATCACCGGGGCGCCCTATCACGGCGGGGTCCGGGGCGGCGACGGCGCGGAACCTAGTGCGCCGGCCAAGGCCGATCAAGGGCGGAAAGGAACGGTCGCGTCACCGGTCTTCGGGCCGGCCTTCCGGGGGCAGGCCGTCGATCTCGGTTTCCGGGAAATCCTCGTCCTCGTCCTCGATGAACGGCACCTCGTCGTCCTCGGCTTCCGCCAGGTCGTCCTCCTCGCCGAAACCCGCGCCCAGGGGTTCGCCCGGCGCCGCCGGCGTGGCGTCGGCTTCCTCGGTGTCGTCGTCGGCGATCAGGGGCGGGTCGTCGACCACCGCGTCCAGTTCGGGGGCTTCGTCGGGCTCTGCCTCGAAGCCGTCCTCGACCTCGGCCGCGACGGGCGCCTTGGGCTGTTCGGCGTCATCCTCGGGAATGATGGCGCGCGCCCGGACCCGGCGGTTGCGCATCGCCTCCTCCGGATCGAATTCGGCGCCGCATTTGGGACAGGCCGTTGGCCTGCGGCCCAGATCGTAGAATTTTGTCGAACAGGTTGGGCAAATCTGTTTCGCGCCCAGTTCGGGATTGGCCAATGCGGCGACCTCTGCGGGCTCGGTTTGAAAAGGGCGGCTCCCTTGCCACGGTCAAGGGCGGCTGTCAAAAGCAAAGCCCGGTCCGATTCCCCAGCACGATGAAGCCCGATATTCCCATGGCGCCGGCCGGAATGATCGCCCGCCCGGGCGGCGCCCTGCGCGGGCGGGTTCGCGTTCCATCCGACAAGTCGATCTCCCACCGCGCCTTGATCCTGGGCGGTCTGGCGCGTGGCGTCACGACCGTCGAAGGCCTGCTCGAGGCCGACGACGTCATGCGCACCGCCGGGGCGATGCGCGCGTTCGGGGTCACGGTCGAACGATCTGGCGCTGGCCTGTGGCGGGTCACCGGAGAGGGCGGGCTGAAGGCGCCCGACGGCCCCATCGACTGCGGCAACGCGGGAACCGCCGCGCGCCTGATCCTGGGCGCCGCCGCGGGCTTTTCGATCCGAGCGACGGTCACGGGCGACGCCTCCCTTCGCCGCCGGCCGATGGGCCGGGTCCTCGATCCCCTGGGCCGGATGGGCGCGACCTGGATCTGCCGCGACGAGGGGCGCCTCCCGGTGAGCCTGAGAGGCGGAGAGTTGACGGCGATCACCTACCGCCTTCCCCAGCCTTCGGCGCAGGTGAAATCGGCGATCCTCCTGGCGGCGCTGCGGGCGCGAGGCGAAACCCGGGTCATCGAACCGGCGCCGACCCGCGACCATACCGAACGCATGCTGCGCGCCTTCGGGGCCCAGGTTCGGGTTGAGGACAGCGAGGAAGGCCGCGTCATCGGTGTCGCGGGCGGCCAGGATCTCGAAGGCGCGCGGGTTCGGGCGCCCGGCGACCCGTCCTCGGCGGCCTTCATTCTGGTGGCGGCCCTGATCACGCCTGGCTCGGCGGTCACGGCCGAGGGCGTCCTGCTCAATCCGTTGCGCACGGGCCTCTTCGACACCTTGCGGGAGATGGGCGCCGACCTGACCATCGAGAACCCGCGCGAGGAAGGCGGCGAGCGGGTGGGCGACGTCACGGCCCGCCATGGCCCCTTGACCGGGGTCACCGTGCTGCCCTCCCGCGCCCCGGCGATGATCGACGAATATCCCGTCCTCGCGGTGGCCGCGGCCTATGCCGAGGGTCCCACGGTCATGAGGGGCCTTGGCGAATTGCGCCTCAAGGAGAGCGACCGCATCGCCGCCATGGCGGCCGTCCTGGCCGCCTGCGGGGTGGAGGCCCAGGAGGAGCCCGAAGGCCTGGTGGTGATGGGAACCGGCGGCTCCGGCCCCGCGGTCAGGGGCGGCGGCGCCGTGCGCACCCACGGCGATCACCGCATCGCCATGAGCGCGCTCGTCCTGGGCCTTGGCGCGCGCGCGCCGGTGTCGGTCGACGAGGCGGGGATGATCGCCACCAGTTTCCCGGGTTTCGTCAAGCTCATGGCCGGGCTCGGCGCGGACATCGAGGCGGCGTGACATGGGGTTCGTGATCGCCATCGACGGGCCGGCCGCGTCAGGCAAGGGAACCATATCGGCCCAGGTGGGCCAGACGTTCGGCCTGCCGGTGCTCGACACCGGCCTGCTCTACCGGGCGGTGGGCGCGGCGGTCGCGCGGGCGGGCGCCGATCTCGACGACGAGGCGGCCTGCGCCCAAACGG
>JACDGF010000506.1 GCA_013815405.1 Caulobacteraceae bacterium
GGCGCCCACGGCTGTCCGGGCCACCGCCACGACTCCGCCCGCGGGGCCGGAAACCAAGGCGTCCCGCCCGCGAAAGGCGCCGGCGCGGACCAGGCCTCCGCCCGAGGTCATGAAATAGAGGTCGACTCCGCCGAGGGCGGTCTCCAGCCGGTCGACATAGGCCCGCAACCCTGGCGTCAGATAGGCGTCCGCCACCGTGGTTTGCGCCCGCGGAATGAACCCGGGCAACGCAGAGACCTCGCAACTCGCGGCCACGAAGCCGAAGCCGGCCTCGCGCGCGATCAGCGCGGCGCGGATCTCGTGGTCCGGGTTGAGGTCGCTGTGCGGGAAGGCGATCGCCACGCTCTCGAAACCGGCCGCTCGGGCGCGGTCGAGCGCCTGGGCCAGGGCGTCCTCGTCGAGAGGGCGGACCACCCGTCCGTCGGCGGCCAGCCTCTCGTCGGCCTCGATCACGCCGGCATGGAGGGGCTCGGGTTTGACGATGTCGAGGGCGAAGAGCGAAGGCCGGGTCTGGTCGCCGATGACCAGGACGTCGGCGAAACCGGCCGTGGTTACCAGGAGGGTCGTGGCGCCCGCGCGTTCGAGAAGGGCGTTGGTGGCCACCGTCGTGCCCATCTTGACCGCTTCGACCCGCTCGGCCGGGAAGGGGTCGCCCGGTCGCGCCCCAAGGATTCGCCGCATTCCCTCAACCGCCGCGTCGGGGTAGGCGTTGGAAGCCGACGAGAGCTTCGCGGTCCGCAGGGCCCCGTCCGGCCCCCGCCCGATCACGTCGGTGAAGGTCCCGCCGCGGTCGATCCAGAAGCTCCAACCGGGCGGTTTCGGTTTCGCGATCGCCATGGGGACCTTAAGCGTGCGCCGGCCCCCCCCATAGCACGGTGAGGATTTTCCGACGCATCGCGGTTGACGGCCGGCTTCCCGGCGACGAAGTATTGGTTTTCCCGCGGACTCGCGGGGGCGAGGACGGGCCATGGAAAGGCTGGATCGAGGACGTTTCACGCCGTGGCGGTCGGCCGCTCGCGGCTTGGCGTGGTTCGGCGGCGTGATCGCCTGGACCGCCGCGGTCGCCGTGGGCGCCGCCATGGCGGTCGTGTTCGCCGCCACCCTGCTGGTGATCACCTTGATGGCCTCCGCCCTCGTCGCCCTGACCGCCGCCGCCATGAGGACGAGGCGGGCGGTTCGCGCGACCGTTGATCCGGGGTTCATCGAGGCGCGCCAGGTGGGTGGCCATTCCTGGGTCGCCTATGGCTGGGACGGCGGGAGCCACAAGGGTTGACGCCTAGGTCGCGGGACTGGGCGAGGGGGAGAACGAGCCATGATCGGCGTGGTCGCGATACTGAAGGTGCGGGAGGGCGCCGGCCCCGCGTTCGAGGAGGTCTTCCGCGAACTGGCCTCCAAGGTGCGCGCCCAGGAACCCGGCAATCTGGTCTACCAGCTCACCAAAAGCAGGGCTGAGCCGGACACCTATAAGGTGCTCGAGCTGTACAAGGACCAAGCCGCCCTCTCCCACCACGCGACGACGGACTATTTTCGCGATCTGGGCCGCAGAATGGGGCCGTTCATGGCCGGCCGCCCGGACGTGGAATACCTCGACGCCGTCGAATAGGCCCGCGGAACAACGCCGCTCCGCGGGCCAAGACGCGAAACGCTGGCCGCGCCGTCAGTTACAGGCGGAGCGGACGCTCACGTATCGGCGGGCCTGGGCGTCCCAGTGCCAGGCCGAGCAGGAAAAGTCGTCGCTACGGGCTTGCGCGTTTCCGCCGGAAGGCGGAGCTGAATCGTAGTCGGCCCCGCCGCCGTAATACCTGTCGTCATACGGATAGGCCAGCGCCACATCGGAGGCGTAGGAGCCCCAGTACCAGGGGTAGTAGCCAAAGGCGATCCCAGGCCCCCACCAGCCCCAACCCCAGCCTCGCCAACCCCAACCGTGCCAGCCGCGCCAGCCGCCGTGCCAGCCGCGCCAGCCGCCGTGCCAGCCACGTCCACCCCGCCAGCCGTTGCCGCCATGCCAGCCGTTACCGCCGTGCCAGCCATTGCCACCGTGCCCCCCGTTCCCGCCATGAGAACCGCCGCCGT
>JACDGF010000045.1:0-7974 GCA_013815405.1 Caulobacteraceae bacterium
GCCCAGCGTCGGCTGGACCGGGCGAGGCTCGACCGGGTCGAGGCCGAGGGCCAGAAGCTGATGGACATCGTCGCTCTCTACGCCGCCACGGCCGCCGACTGGCGCCGCGGCCCGGCCGCCGGCTCGTAAGACCTCAGCGGGCGGTCGCGGGCGTCGAGGTCGCCACCAGGCCGGGGACGGCGCCCGCCCCCTCGAGCACCTGGATGCTGGAGCCCTCGAAATCGCTTCCGATCGGCTGGGCCGCGCCGCCCAGGTAGCCGGCCAGGAATCCCTCGGCGACGGCGTTGAAGGCGGTGGCGTTTTCCGGCCGGTGGAAGCCGTGGCCTTCGTCGGGAAAGAGGGCATAGGTGACCGGCGTCCCCTTGGCCTTCATCGCGACGATCTGGTCGGACTCGCGCTTGTTGACCCGAGGATCATTCGCCCCCTGGCCGACCAGCAGCGGAACCTTGATCGCATCGACATAGGTCAGCGGCGAGCGCCACCGTCCACAGCCGGTCGTCGTCGCTCTGGCTGACCACGGACCACTGGCCCTTGGCGGCGCGGTCGAGGATGGCGATGTCCTTGGCGGCCTTGGGATCGAGGCCGGTCCAGCTCCGGGTCAGGTAGTCGACGCTATAGGCCTCCAGATCGCCCGTGCGCGGATTCTCGATCGCATTGTCGATGTCCGCGCGTTTGTCCTCGGCCAGGATTCTGGTCTCGCCGGTCGACGATGTGGCGGCTGTGTGCCGGGCCTTTGGGGTCGACTGCGTCACGCCCAGCCGCGGCTCACATTACAGGGTGGCCGACTCGCCATGGCGAGGATCTTGACCATTCCGGCGGCCCATCCCGTCAAGCCAGTGTATATTCGGGCGCTCGTGGCCTATATCGAGGCCGTGGAGGTCGCCGCGAAAAATGGATAGTCCACGGTACGCGATCATCATCGAAGCCCTGAGCGAGGGCGACGGCGGCGGGTTTCTCGCCACCGTGCCTGATCTGCCCGGGTGCATGTCGGACGGCGCCACGGATATCGAAGCGCTCGAAAACGTGCACGACGCGATCGAGGCCTGGATCGAACAGGCGACATCGATGTGGCGGACCATCCCGGCGCCGACCCGGCAACGGGCCTAGGCCTGAGGCGACAGCGCGCTGATTGGACTTCCGCGGGTGCGGGTCAACGGCGTGACGTCTCAAGCGCCAACGGTGGCGAGCGTGGACGAGGAGGCCTTGCCCAGCGTTCGCGGCGAGATCGAAGACCGCCGCCCCTCCACCGCCTTGGCGGCCCCTCATCTCCGCTTCCCAGGTGCGGATCGCGGCGGCCATCGCAACAGGCTGGCGTTGACGGAACATTCACCTTAAAGAGAGCTCATTCAAACGTCCTGGCGAAGAGGATCGCGGTGTCATCGCCGCCGGCCCGTGGTTCGAGCGCGGCCGGGGCGAAGTGAAGGAGGAGGTTGGTAGCGTTGGAGCCTACGAATATCGAGGCGCCAGAGTACTTCCACAAAGTCGTTGATTGCCAGTGGGCCTGTCCGGCCCACACGCCGGTGCCGGAATACATCCGGATGATCGCCGAGGGGCGCTACGCCGACGCCTATATGGTCAACTGGAAGTCCAATGTCTTCCCGGGCATCCTCGGGCGGACGTGCGACCGGCCCTGCGAGCCGGCCTGCCGCCGGGTGCGGGTGGAGGACGAGCCGGTGGCCATCTGCCGCTTGAAGCGCGTCGCGGCGGACAACAAGGAGCCCATCGAAGATCGCCTGCCCCGCCCGGCGGCCACGCCCAACGGCAAACGCATCGCCTGCGTCGGGGCCGGCCCCGCGTCGCTCACCGTCGCGCGCGACCTGGCGCCCATGGGCTACCGGGTGGAGATCTTCGACGCCGACGCCAAGGCCGGCGGGATGATCCGCAGCCAGATCCCCCGCTTCCGCCTGCCCGAGAGCGTGATCGACGAGGAGGTCGGCTACATCACCGGCCTGGGGCCGGTCATGCGGCTGGGCGAACGGGTCGAGAGCCTGGGCGCGCTGCTTAAGGAGGACTACGACGCGATCTTCGTAGGCTGCGGCGCGCCGCGCGGGCGCGACCTCGACCTCCCGGGGCGCCAGGAGGCCGCCGCCAACATCCACATCGGCATCGACTGGCTTTCCAGCGTCTCCTTCGGCCATATCACACGGATCGGGCGCCGGGTGATCGTGCTGGGCGGCGGGAACACGGCCATGGACTGCTGCCGCACCTCGCGGCGGCTGGGCGGCGAGGCGGTCAAGGTGATCGTCCGCTCGGGGTTCGACGAGATGAAGGCGTCGCCCTGGGAAAAGGAGGACGCCATGCACGAGGACATCCCGATCCTCAACTTCCTGGTCCCCAAGGCCTTCACCCACGAGGCGGGGCGCCTGACCGGCGTCACCTTCGAGCCGGTCGAGGCGGTGGTCGACGAGGCGGGCCGCCGCCGGCTCGTCCCCATCGGCGAGGCGGACGTCCACCACGCCTGCGACGATGTGCTGGTGGCGGTCGGCCAGGAGAACGCCTTCCCCTGGATCGAGCGGGACATCGGGATCGAGTTCGACGACTGGGGCATGCCGGTGGTCAGCGAGGTGAGCTTCGCCTCGACCAACCCCAAGGTCTTCTTCGGCGGCGACGCCGCCTTCGGGCCCAAGAACATCATCTGGGCGGTGGCCCACGGCCACGACGCGGCGATCTCGATCCATCGCCATTGCCGGGGCGAGGACGTGACCGTTCGCCCGGCGCCGGGGGTGACCCTGGTCAGCCAGAAGATGGGCATCCACGAGTGGAGCTACGACAACGACGTCTCCAACGACGCCCGTTTTCGCGTGCCGCTGCGGCCCAAGGCCGAGGCCCTGGGCAACGTCAAGCTGGAGGTCGAGCTCGGCTTCGACGCGGCGGTCGGCTTCCATGAGGCCCAGCGCTGCCTCAATTGCGATATCGAGACGGTGTTCGCCGAGCCCCTGTGCATCGAATGCGACGCCTGCGTCGACATCTGCCCGATGGACTGCATCACCTTTACCGCCAACGGCCCCGAGGCCGATCTGCGCGAGCGCCTCAGCGCCCCGGCGCTCAACGCGGCGCAGGACCTCTACGTCTCGGCCCCGCTTGGAGGCACCGGCCGGGTGATGGTCAAGGACGAGGACGTCTGCCTGCACTGCGGCCTGTGCGCCGAGCGCTGTCCCACCGGGGCCTGGGACATGCGCAAGTTCCTGCTCGACATGACCCACGCCGAGGCCGCATGATCGACGTTTCCCACCGGATCGACGGGCGCGACCGGCCGGCGCCCCTGACCGCGACCAATGATTTCGTGGTCAAGTTCGCCAACGTCAACGGTTCGGGCTCGGCCAGCGCCAACGCCCTCTTCGCCAAGTCGATCCTGCGCATGGGCGTGCCGGTGGCGGCGCGCAACATCTTTCCCTCCAACATCCAGGGCCTGCCGACCTGGTACGAAGTGCGCGTCTGCGAGGCGGGCCATTTGGGCCGGCGCGGCGGGGTCGACCTGATGGTGGCGATGAACCCCCAGACCTTCGCCAGGGACGTGGCCTCGATCGAGCCCGGCGGCTATCTCTTCGTCGATTCCACCAAGCCTCCGCCGCACGAGGGGCTGCGCGGCGACATCACCGTCCTCGGCCTGCCCCTGACGGCGATCTGCAACGCCGCCTACAGCGACCCGCGCCAGCGCCAGCTGTTCAAGAACATCCTCTATGTCGGGGCCCTGGCCGCCCTGCTCGGCATCGACCCGGCGGTGGTCGACGCGCTCGTGGCCGAGCAGTTCAAGGGCAAGGAGCGGCTGATCAAGCCCAACCTCGAGGCCCTCGCCATGGGCCGCCGGCACGCCCTCGAGACGCTAGATCCGATCGGCCTGAAGGTGCGCCGGGCCGACGCGGTGGGGGACCGGATCTATGTCGAGGGCAACGCCGCGGCCGCCCTGGGCGCGGTCTGGGGCGGGGCGACGGTCTGCGCCTGGTATCCGATCACCCCCTCGACCTCCCTGGCCGAGGCCTTCATGGGCTATTGCGAGGACTTCCGCGCCGATCCGGATGGCGGCGCCCGCGCCGCCATCGTCCAGGCCGAGGACGAGATCGCCTCCATCGGCATCGTCGTGGGGGCGGGGTGGAACGGCGCGCGCGCCTTCACCTGCACCTCGGGGCCGGGCGTTTCGCTGATGCAGGAGTTCGTGGGCCTCTCCTATTTCGCCGAGATCCCGGCGGTGATCTTCGATGTGCAGCGCGGCGGCCCCTCCACCGGCATGCCCACCCGCACCCAGCAGTCGGACATCCTGGCCGCCGCCTATGCTTCCCACGGCGACACCAAGCATCCGCTGCTGTTTCCCGAGGATCCCACCGAATGCTTCGAGATGGCGGCCCTGGCCTTCGACCTGGCCGACCGGCTGCAGACCACCGTCTTCGTCATGCTGGACCTCGACATCGGCATGAACGAATGGCTGTGCCGCCCCTTCGCCTGGGACGATAGCCGGCGCCTGGATCGCGGCAAGGTCATGAGCCACGACGAGCTGGAGAGCGGCAAGCCGTTCGGCCGCTACCAGGACGTGGACGGCGACGGCATCGCCTGGCGCACCCTGCCGGGGGCCCATCCCTCGCGGGGGGCCTATTTCACCCGGGGCACCTCGCGCGACCCCAACGCCCGCTACAGCGAGGAGGGGCCGGTCTATGTCGCCAACATGGAGCGGCTGCTGGCCAAGTTCGAGACCGCCAAGGCCCTGATCCCCGCGCCGGTCTTTCGCCCGGCCGGGCGGCGCACGCCCCACGGCGTCATCTATTTCGGCTCGACCAGCGCGGCGATGAACGAATCCCTGGCCGAACTTGAGGCGACCGGCATCCGCCTCGACGCGATGCGCCTGCGCGGCTTCCCGTTCAGCGACGAGGTGATGGGCTTCATCGCCGCCCACGAGACGGTGTTCGTGGTCGAACAGAACCGCGACGGCCAGCTACGGACCCTGATCATGAACGAGGGCGGCGTCGACCCGGCCAAGCTCGTCCCCGTCCTCAACTACGATGGCTCCCCCATCACCGCCCGGTTCATCACGGGCGGGATATCGACGCGGCTGGGCCGCGGAGGCGCTTAAGACAGTCGTCGTCAACGGCGCGATGGCGTTGATTGCTGGAACTCATGAAACGCCAAGGAGCCAAGATGCTGATGAAAACCAATATCTTCGCGCGAAGCGCCCTTTTGTCTCCTTGGCTCCTTGGCGTCTTGGCGTTTCAAAGTGCGGATCGAATGCGCTTCGCGGTCTCTTATTCCCCACGGATTCTTATATGACCTACATCACCAAGCCCCGGCTGCATCATCCGCTGCTCCAGCCCAACGCCCTGGGGTTCACCCGCCGCGACTACGAGGGCAAGGTCTCGACCCTGTGCGCCGGCTGCGGCCACGATTCCATCTCGGCGGCGATCATCCAGGCCTGCTTCGACCTCGACCTGCCGCCGCACCGCCTGGCCAAGCTGTCGGGCATCGGCTGCTCGTCCAAGACGCCGGACTATTTCCTGGGCGGCGCGCACGGCTTCAACAGCGTCCACGGCCGCATGCCCTCGGTCCTGACCGGGGCGAATCTCGCCAATCGCGAGCTGATCTATCTGGGGGTCTCCGGCGACGGCGACAGCGCCTCGATCGGGCTTGGCCAGTTCGCCCACGCCATGCGGCGCGGGGTCAACATGACCTATATCGTCGAGAACAACGGCGTCTACGGCCTGACCAAGGGCCAGTTCTCCGCCACCTCCGACAAGGGCTCGAAGTCCAAGAAGGGGGTTGTCAACCACGACCAGCCGATCGAGCTGGTCGGCCTGGCCCTGCAGCTCGGGGCCAGCTTCGTCGCCCGAGGGTTTTCCGGCGACAAGGCCCAGCTGGTCCCCCTGATCAAGGCCGCCATCGGCCACAAGGGCGCGGCCTTCATCGACGTCATTTCGCCCTGCGTCCAGTTCAACAACCACCCCGGCTCGACCAAGAGCTTCGACTATGTGCGCGAGCACAACGCGGCGGTGAACCGCCTGGACGTGATCGCCCCGCGCAAGGAGATCGTGGTCGACTACGAGCCGGGTTCCGTGGAGAGGGTCGCCCAGCACGACGGCTCGGTCCTCACCCTGCGCAAGCTCGCCGCCGACTACGATCCCACCGACCGCGCGGCCGCCATCACCCACCTCCAGGCCCATCAGGCGATCGGCGAGATCGTCACCGGCCTGCTCTATGTCGATCCGGCGGCGCGGGACCTTCACGACTATCTGGGAACGGTGGAAACCCCCTTGAACCGCCTGGGCGACGCCGAGCTCACGCCGGGCGCCCGCGCCCTGGCGGCGATCAACCAGTCGTTGCGATAGGGCGGCCTTTCCCTACGCCATCATCGCGCGCGGGCAGGCGAGCCTCGCGGGCTCCGGTCGCCAGCTTGGCGCCAGCGGAGCGGCGTGGGCCACCGGCGGGGCCATGGACGCCATCGCCTGGGCGAGGAGGCCGGCGCTGACGGTGATGGTGGTTCCCCCATGGCCGTCGGAGGCGACGGCGAAGCTGTCGCCGGCATAGTCGCCGGAGAGCCGCAGGGTGGCGATGGTCTGAGTCCCGTTCATGATCACCAGCTTGTCGCCGGCCTGGAGCGTGGCGCTGGTCGCGGCCTGGCCCAGGAGATCGATGGCGTCGCCCGGCGCGAAGCCCGCGATCCTGGCGTTGAACTTGCCGGCCTGTCCGAGCGCCAGCACGCCTCCGGCTCCCTTGAAGGTCGCCTTCAAGGATTTCTCCGCCATGCGGTCGACTTCCAGGGTGGCGCCGGCGCCGATCTTCAGCCTCCCCGAGCCGGTGACCGAGCGGGTCAGGTCCAACGCGCCGGAGGTCGCCCTAATCACCCCCGAATTGGCGACCGCCACATCGATCACGCCATTGCCGCTGATAAGACCGTTGTTGGTCAGGCCGCCGGGCGCAAAGGTTCCACCACCGAGGACCAGCGTGCCGAAATTGGTCATCGCCAGGGTCGAGGTCCAATCGCGGCCAGCCAACAGCTTGAGCGTCCCGGCCGAGCCGATCGTGGTGAGAGTGGCCTCGATGGGGACTTCCTGGGAGAGACTAGTCTGGATCACTGAGTCTACGCCGCTCAAGATGATGAGTGCATCGTCGGTGGTCACGGTATCGTCGTTTTCAAGAGTGAACGTCGACCCTGCGTCGACTTCATAGGCGCCGCCCGTCAGGGTTCCGGCTGCGAGGTTGGTAAACGAGGGTGAAAGCAAATAAAGAGAATCTCCGTTGGCGACTGTTATCGTACCCTGGTTAGTGAACGTATTTGAAGATATGACCATTCCGCTTGATGTCATCGTCGAAGTCACATTTATTTCACCATTGTTGACTACAGACGAACCATCAATGCGTCCCACACGCGCAATTACGTTAACCGTTATCTTATTTCCCAACGTCAGCACCGATCCCGATCCGGTAGAGTCTGCGGTCAGGTTTGATTCGCTAAGGTTGATCGTGGCGTCGTCGAATGTTTGCGTACCCCTGAAGATGAGTTCGCTTTCGCGCGAAAGATTGGCCACGCCAGGGCCTCGGCCATCCGACCCAGTTAAAACCAACCCGTTAGGTCCAATATTGAGGATCGAAGCCTGATTCCTCATGTTCAGCGGACCCTCGAGAGTAACCCCGTTCAGGGTCCCGCCCTTCCAGAGGAACTTTCCCCCTTTGTCATGCAGGGTTCCGCCATTGATCGTCGCGCCCGAGTTCAGGTCGAGTTCACCCCCCTTGAGCGTCAGGTTCGACCCCAGGGTCAGCACGGCCCCCTGGTCGAGGAATAGCGTGGCCCCCACGTCGTCCAAGGTCAGCGCCTGTACCGAGACCGCGGACGTCAAGCTCACGGTATAGGTTCCAGTCGCATCGATCAGCGCCCTGTCGCCTGGGCCGGGAACGGCGCCGCCGCCCCAGTTCGCGCCGTTGGAGTAGTCGCCGCCGGCCGAGTTCGTCCAGTGAATCGCCTTCATGGGAGCCTCCTGCCGTCAGTCACGCGCC
>JACDGF010000045.1:7984-9848 GCA_013815405.1 Caulobacteraceae bacterium
CGCGCCGGCCGTCCGGCGCGCGCGGCTCTGCCGGGTCAAAACGATGTGGTCGAACGCCCCGCCGGCCCTGAGACCGCTGGCGCGCAAGTGAATGGCACGAAGTAATGCGGTCATGCACCCTCGCACATGTAGTCGAACAGCCCCGTCAGCCCGGGGGATGGGGCGGTGAAGGTAATGGAGGCGGGGAGATAGCTGTAGGCGAAGTTCGCGGGCCCGATTCCCTCATGGGTCAGGATGCAATGATTCCAGACTGCATACGGTACCTTGAACACGATGGTGCAGGAGTTGGGGGTTGTCGTTCCGGAGATATTGACTTGGCCGCCGGAATCCGTCGCGTGAGCGTCGAAGGTCTTGGTGCCGCCACCGCAGCTCATGAACGTGGGCGAGTTGCCGCCGAACTGATGATGGGTGGCGGCGTCTCCGGTCAACCAGGCGATTTCGTTGTTGACGCTCGTACCGGGCATCCCCGGGGGGGCCGTCGACAGCCTGACGGCGCCGCCCGCGCCGGAGCCGGTTCCCTGGCCTCCCTGGAGAATGAGCATCCCACCGACACCATTCGTCACCATCCCATTCGCCAGGCCGGTCCCCTGTACGGCCTTGAAGGGGGGATTCGAACTCGCCGCGTCGCTTCCGAGCACCAGGTTGCCGTTGAGGGTGAGAGTGCCGCCAAAGTTGAGCGACAGTTCGGAGGTCGCCGCGCCTGATGCGCCGTAGACATCGACGAGGGTGCTGCTCCCGCCATGATTGATGTCGTTCATCTTGATCAGCAAACCGGCGCCGTCCACCGTCTGCGTCGTCTGGATTGTGCCGATCACGCTGATGCCCGGGTTCGCCGTCATCGGATTGATGATCGAACCGCCGGTGACGACCAGCCCGGTCGTGTTGGCCTGCGGAATGATGGTCTGGGTGGCGGTAAAGATATTGCCCCCCAGCGACGCCGCCCCGGCGCCCAGGGCCGCGGCGCCGGTGGGACCGGAAACCACGCCCTGGGCATCGGCGACGCCGGCCACCGAGAGCGAAAGGCACAGGGCGATGGCGTTGCGCATGATCAGGGACAGTTGGTTGCGGTGGGGACGATGACACAATGGTAGAGGTGGCCGAGATCGTTGAGGTGGCCGAACACGGGGTCGGCGATGGCAAAGGCCCGGTCGATTCCCATCTCCTGCGGCGCGCCGCCGAACCAGGAGGCGATCGGCATTCCCAGCTTCGGCCCC
Organism: Caulobacteraceae bacterium; assembly: GCA_013815405.1. GTDB lineage: Bacteria > Pseudomonadota > Alphaproteobacteria > Caulobacterales > Caulobacteraceae > Acaudatibacter. The sequence goes on from JACDGF010000045.1 coordinate 9,199, forward strand.
ATGTCGAGGACGCCCCAGGTGGTGCCGGCGTCGTCCTGCTTGATGCCGATGGCGTCGGACACCGGCGGCAGTCTAACCGCCTGAACCAGGGCCTGGAGCGCGTTGTATTTCGGTCCCGGAAACGGGCCGCCGCTCAGGAAGTGGACCGAGACGTAGTCGATGCCGCTCGCCTTGATCAGCGCCACCATGTCGGTGATCTGCATCATATGCAGATAGGCGGCCGGATTGCCGGGGAAGGTCGCGTGGTTGGGATCGGCGAGGCTGGGGAGGTTGGACGCCTTGGCCCCGTCGTCGTTGACGCCCGCGAAGGCATACAAGGCGTATTGATCCGCCTCGTAATACAGCCCCAGATGGTAGAGATAATACCAATACCACAGATCGATCCCGGAGGAACTGAATCCCCCGTTGGCGACCTTGAGCCCGAAGCCGTGGGCGATGGTCACCGCGCGCAGGAGTTGAGCCGCGTAGTCGCTCGCCGTCGCCGCCGCCGTGGCGTCGCACTGTGCAAGATTCCCGTCAGTGCAGTCGCCATGTTCCCGATAGTTGTTTCCGCTGTCCTCCTCGTTCTCGATGGTGACGAGACCGATCGTGGCGAGGCGGTCGTCGATGAAAGATTTGAAAAATGTCGTTAATGAATTTTCATAGTCCAC
>JACDGF010000046.1 GCA_013815405.1 Caulobacteraceae bacterium
CCGGCGCCGGCCCTTCGTCGCCGAGGCTCGGCCGATCGACAAAGGTGATCGGCGCCGAAGGTCCGACCATCGGCGGGACCGCCGGCGCCCCACGGGGCGCGGTCGGGATCGCCTCCTGGGCCCGCGCGCCGGCCGCCCCGAGCAGGGCGGCCAGGGCGATGGAAACGGCGCGGCGCATCTTTGGCCTCCTTGCGGATTCGAAGATAGTCTGGACCGGCGGCGCGGCCAAATTGCGCCCATGGCGCCGGAGCCGCAAGCTTGGGCCATCCCTGGTTAAAATCACGACGCGTCCGTGCGATGATCGGCGGACGCCGGCCCCATCCCCACCTGGAACCCGCCACCCTTGCCCAACCACACCATGCTGGCCCAAGCGCGCCGCGCCATCGCGCCCCTCTACCGGGTTTCCGAACCGCGGGCCCTGGCGGCCCTGGCCGATCACGCGCGGCTCTCGCCCAAGGCCCGGGACCGGGTGGTCATCCGGGCCTCGAGCCTGCTGGCGGAGCTGCGCGCGCCGGGCCGGGCCAGCTGGATCGACCGGTTCCTGCGGGAATACAGCCTCTCCAGCGAGGAGGGCGCGGCCCTGCTCGGGCTGGCGGAGGCCTATCTGCGGGTGCCCGATTCCGGGACGGCGGACGCGCTCATCCGCGACAAGCTGGGCCAGGGGGACTGGCGCGCGAACCTGGGGTCGGCGGAGTCGCTGGTGGTCAACGGCGCCACCCTGGGCCTGGTCCTGGCCCAGGCCCTGACCGAGGCCTCGGGCGACGCTGGGACCCTGCGGTCGGTGGTGGCGCGCCTGGGGGTGCCGGCGATCCGCGCCGCCGTGGCCGGGGGCATGCAGCGGATGGGCGAGGCCTTCGTCCTGGGCCGCGACATCGGCGAAGCCCTGCGCCGCGCCGATCGGGGCCCCAAACGCGCGTTCCGCCATTCCTTCGACATGCTGGGCGAGGCGGCCAGGACCGCGGCGGACGCCGAGGATTATTTCGAGGCCTATCTGGCGGCGATCCGATCGGTCGGCGAAGCCGCCGAGGCGGGCGCCGACGTCTTCGCCCGCGACAGCGTGTCGGTAAAGCTTTCGGCCCTGCATCCGAGGTACGAGCCGTTCCAGGCGCGCCGCGCCGTGCCCGAGCTCACCGCCCGGCTGGTGGAACTCTGCCGGGTCGCCCAGGCCGGCGGCGTGGGCCTCACCGTGGACGCCGAGGAGAGCGAGCGGCTGGAAATGTCCCTCGACATCATCGAGGGCGCCGCGCGCGATCCCAGCCTCGCCGGCTGGGACGGCTTGGGCCTGGCCGTGCAGGCCTATCAGCGCCGCGCCCCGGCGGTGATCGACTGGGCCGCCGCCCTGGCGGGCGCCACCGGCCGGCGGCTGATGGTGCGCCTGGTCAAGGGCGCTTACTGGGACAGCGAGATCAAGCGCGCTCAGGAGCGGGGCCTTGCCGACTATCCGGTGTTCACCCGCAAGTCGGCCACCGACGTCAGCTACATGGCCTGCGCCACGGCCATGCTGGAGCAGGAGCGCCTGTTTCCCGCCTTCGCCACCCACAACGCGCTGACCGTGGCCACGGTGCTGGAATGGGCCGGCGCGCGACGCGACTTCGAGTTCCAGCGCCTGCACGGCATGGGCGACGGGCTCTATGAGGGCCTGATGGAGTCCAAGGGCGTGGCGGTGCGCATCTACGCCCCGGTGGGGGGCTATCGCGACCTCCTGGCCTACCTCGTGCGCCGCCTGCTGGAAAACGGGGCCAACACCAGCTTCGTCCACCAGATCGCCGACCGCGACGTGCGCGACGAGGACCTTCTGGCCGATCCGGTGGCCGAGGCCGAAGCCGCCGGCCTGTCGGCTCATCCGGCGATCGTCAATCCCGCCGACCTGTTCGCCCCCGAACGACGCAATTCGGCGGGCATCGATCTGTCCGACGCCGGAGTGGTGCGGGATTTGCTGGCCGGGATGAAGACAGCCTGGGCCTCGCGTCCGACGGCGGCCCCCCTGATCGGCGGGCGCGAAGCTGATGGCGAGGGCGAGCCGGTTTTTGACCCGGCGGATCGCGAGCGGGCGGTCGGACGGGTGGCTCTGGCGGGGGCGTCCGACGTGGAGCGCGCCGTCGGCCTGGCTTCCCGGGCGCAGGGGGCGTGGAACGCGCGCCCGGCGGAAGAGCGCGCCACGATCCTCGAGCGCCTGGCCGATCTTCTGGAGCGGGATCGCGCCGTCTTGATGGCCCTGGCGGTGCGCGAAGCGGGCAAGACCCTGGCCGACGCCCTGGGCGAGGTGCGCGAGGCGGTGGATTTCTGCCGCTACTACGCCGCCCAGGCGAGGCGGGTGTGCGTTCCCCTGACCTTGCCCGGACCCACCGGCGAACTCAATGAACTGACCCTTTCGGGGCGCGGCGTCTTCGCCTGCGTCAGCCCGTGGAATTTCCCGCTGGCCATCTTCCTCGGTCAGATCAGCGCGGCCCTGGCCGCCGGCAACGCGGTGGTCGCCAAGCCCGCGCCCCAGACTCCGCTGATCGCCGCCGCCGCGCTCCGCTTGGCCCTCGAGGCCGGTGTGCCAGGAGACGTGTTGCACCTCGTGCCAGGAGGCCCGGAGATCGGCGCCGCCCTGGTGGCCGACCCCAGGGTCGTGGGCGTCGCCTTCACCGGCTCCACCGCCAGCGCCCGCCGCATCGCCAAGGCCCTGCTGGAAGACGAGTCGCGCCCCCTGGTTCCCCTGATCGCCGAGACCGGCGGGATCAACGCCATGCTGGTGGATTCCACCGCTCTGCCCGAACAGGTGGTGGGGGACGTCATCACCTCGGCGTTCCTGAGCGCCGGGCAGCGCTGTTCGGCCCTGCGCCTGCTGTGCCTGCACGAGGATATCGCGCCGGCCACCCTGCGAATGCTCGTCGGGGCCATGGCCGAGTTGGTCATCGGCGACCCGGCCGATCCGGCGACCGACGTCGGGCCGGCGATCGACGCCGCCGCCAAGGCCCGGATCGAGGCCCACGTCGAGCGCTGGAAGGACAGGGTGATCTACGCCTGCCCCCTTCCGCCCGGCCTGGAGGGGGGTTCGTTCGTCGCCCCCACTGTCATCGCCCTGGACGCGGTCGCCCACCTGGAGGCGGAGGTGTTCGGGCCGATCCTGCACGTCGTCACCTGGAAGGCCGGCGCCCTGGAGCAGACTGTCGACGAGGTCATGGCGTCGCGCTATGGCCTGACCCTGGGCGTCCACAGCCGGATCCGCGCGGCGGCGCGGGCGGTGCGCGACCGGGCCAAGGTCGGTAACCTCTATGTCAACCGCTCGATGATCGGCGCCGTGGTCGGGGTCCAGCCCTTCGGCGGCGAGGGCCTGTCGGGCACCGGCCCCAAGGCCGGCGGCCCGCACTATCTGCCGCGCTTCTGCGTCGAGCGCACCTGGACCGTCGACACCACCTCCGCCGGCGGCAACGCCAGCCTGCTCAGCCTGGAGGGGTGAGGGCGGCGGAGCCACCACGCTTGTCTGGCGCGTCGCCGCCCTTCCTTGGCGGTCGCATCAGGCCGGCGGCGACGAATACCACCGCGATCACGCCGGCGTAGAGTTGAAAGGTCGTTCCGAAGCCTCCCGTCCGGTCGCGCAGGAACCCTCCCAAGGTGGGGCCGAGGGCGGAGACCGTCCCCACCAGGCAGGTCAGGGAAAAGATCTCCAGGTTGTGTTTGCGGCCGTAGTAGTTGAGCAGGAGCATGGTGACGGCCAGGGCGGTCAGGCCAAAGCCGAGGCCGCTTCCGACGGCGTAGAGCAGCATCATCGGGTAACCGTCGGCGATGCTGAGCGCGAGCGCGCCCGCCGACAGGGCCGCGAGGGCGAAAACGAGGATGTAGCGGGGATCGAAGCGGTCGCCGAGAAGGCCGCCGACGGCGCGGCCGCCGGTCTGAACCAACGCTTCCAGGCTCAACATGGCGCCGGCCACCGTGGTGGTGATACCCCGCTCGGTCAGATGCGCAACCGACAGGCTGGAGACCGTCACCCCCATCAGCAGATGGCCGAAGTAGGCCATCAGCAGGATATAGTATTGCGGCGTGCGCACGGCGTCGCGGAGGCTCCAGGCCGCCGCCGTGCGCCAGACGTTCCCGCGCGCGGGACCGGCCACCTCGGCGAGCGTCTCCTTGTCGGTCCGATCAGCCGCGCGGGCGAGCCACGCCGGTCCTCCCGCGATCGCGGCGCATGCGGCGCCGATGAGCAGGGCCCCGGCCATCTGGATCCTCCAGAGCAGGCGCCAATCGTCATGGAAGCCGTGCATGACCCCCAGCACCATCCAGGGTCCGGCGACCCCGCCCAGGGCGCTGCAGGCGAAATAGACGCTGAACGGCATTCCGCGCCGAGGGAAGACGGCGGCGATCACATGAGTCCCGGGGATCAGGGCCACCATCTGATAGCCCACCCCGCATAGAGCCGATCCGAGGAAGTAGAGCGCCAGGCCATGAACCATGCTCCAGCAGGCGAACCCCCCCATCATCACCGCGGCGCCCAAAAGAAGGGTGGCGCGGACGCCGAAGCGGCGAATGAGCAACGCCGGGAAATAGGAGGACGAGCCGACCGCGGCGCCCAGGACGGTGAACCCGAAGCCCGCCTCCACCCAGCTCCAGCCCTGGTCGCGGACCATGTCGGGCAGGACGACGCCCAGCGCATAGAAGGTCGAGGCGTTGATGAGGAATCCGGCCAGACTGAAGACCGCGAGCAGAACCCAGGGGCGCCAAGCCGCGCCCGAACGGTGCTGGGGGCGCAGGGGGTGGGTCACTTGTTGCGCTACCTAGAACCGCCGCTTGATGGTCAGGCGCCATTCGCGCCCGCGACCGGGCAGGACGCCTATATCAGCGATCACCCCCTGGTCGGGCGTGAAGTAGAGCTTGTCGAACAGGTTGTCGATGTTGAGGGTGATGTCATAGGGCCCCCTCTCGAAGAACAGCGACATATTGACCAGTTCATAGGCCGGGTAGGTCACCGCCACGGGGGTGATCCCCGAGGTCTTGGACGCATAGGTCACCCCGGCCGTCGCGCCCCACCGCCCCCACGGATGGTCGTCGCTGCTGTAGGTCGCGAACAGGCTGGAGACGGCGTGGGGAACCAGGCTGTAGCTGTAGTTGCCGGGCTTCCCGCCCCATTGCGAAAAATCGAAAGTGAGGAAGGCCCCACCGTAGCCGTTGATCCCCGCCGTGCCGGTGTCCGCCGGGGGGATATAGTAGACACTCTTGTCAGGGCCGATCACCTCGGTGTGCTGGAAATCGCCCACCAGGGTGAAGCTGAGATTGTTGGTGGCCAGATAGCGGAACTCATATTCGAACCCCTTGCCGACGGTCGGCTGGACGATGCTGTTGAGGCCACTCAGCTGGGTGCGGGTCTGGCGATAGATGTCCAGCGACCCGATCAGGGTCTTGTTCAGGAGCTGGAATTTCACCCCTGCCTCGGCGAGGGTCGAATTGGAGACGAAAGCGCCGCCTTGGATATTGGCGGGCCTGATGTCGCCGGCCTGTTCGATCTCCAGGGCCGCCGAGCGGTCGTAGGTGACGTAGGGCATGAAGCCCCAGGGCAGTTTGTAACTTGCGCTGGCGGTGTAGGTCCACTTGTCCTGAGCGCCGGAAACCTCCAGAGGGGTTTCGAACGAAAAGATGCCGGTATCCTGGGAGGTGGCGGTGTAGTGGTCGTACCGGCCCCCCAGGATCAGATTGAGCCGCCCGCCGATGGTGATATCGCTGGTCTCGAACACGCCGATATCGTTCCAGCGGCTGTGGACATCGATCTCCCAGTCCAATCCGCCCGGGGAGTGGTTGAACGGCGAATCGAAGACGTCGGTGGGTGTGGGGCCGAACGAAAGGTCGCGCCGGTCCAGGGAGATCAGGCCGCTGTTGAAGGTCTCCTTCTTTTCGCCCCGGTAGTATCGATCCGCCGCGCCGAGGAGATTGTTGGAGGTGATCAGCCCGCCCGGCGCATTGACCGGCAAGGTCAGGCTCAGCCGAGTCTCTTCGGTCCAGGCGCGATACTCGGCCGGAAATCCATAGCTGACGAAGCGCGCGTTGCTCAGGCGGTCATAGAACTGCTGAAGCTTGATCGTACGATTTGCCCCGAGATCCTTGACGATGTCGAGATAAGCGGTGTCGGTGGTGGTGTTGGAGAAGTCGGCGCGGCTGACGAACACCGTGCGCGGATCGAGCTTGGTCGTTCCCACGCCGGTGTCGAGTACGAAGCGCGGATCGATATCCAGCGGAAAGCCGAAGTAGGCCTTGTAGAGCGACGTGCCGATTGGATAGGTTCCGCCTAGGCTGATCTCGGTGGGCTCCAACCGCCCGTCGTGGTTGGAGTCGACAAGAACGGTGTTGCGTCCGGTGATATAGGTCTGATGGTCGATCAGATCCTGGGTGACGCGGTTCCAGCCGGGGGTCTGCACATCGCCGGTGGAGTTGTAGATCATTCCCCCAAAGGCGGTGCTCCAGCCGCCGCCCAGGTCGAAGTCCACCGACACCTCGCCGAGCTCATGGGCCGGGTGGATACCGCGGTAGAAGCTGCCGGAATCCTCCACCTCGCCATAGGCGTAGACGCCGCCGCGCACCGCTCCCAAGTTGAGGGGAACACCGAACTGGCCGGTGGCGAGCTTCTTGTCGTAGCCGCCGCCTGTGAGGCTGATCTCGCCGACGGGGTGGGTGAGATAGGCGCCCGAGTCCTGGGCGGTCTTGGGGATGAAATTGACCCGCCCGCCGACCTTGCCGGGGCCGAAGATCGGGGAGGGCGGGCCGCGCACGATCTGCAGTTCCGCCGCGTCGCCGACCGGGGTCGAATAGGTGCCCCGGTTCTCGATCCGCTTGAAACCACGGAAGTAGTTTTCCGCCAGGGTGCCGCGGATCTCCACCGACCCGGCGACGCCGAAGAAGCTGGCGGTATAGGTCCCCGGCGAGACGGCGGTCAGCTTGTCCAGGGTCAGGATGCCGTAGCGGTCCAGGGTGGTGTCGCTGACGAAGCTGGCGGAACGCGGCGTCTCGATCAGCGGCTTGTCCAGCCCGAACACGACACCCGTGGGCCGGCGCTCTAGCAGCCCGACCTTGTCGGCGGTGACCACGACCTCGCCGACCGTCACGGTTTCCTCGACGGCAGTCCGGGCGACGGCGGTGTGCGCCGAGCCCGCGAACACAATCCCGGCGCAAAACGCCGCACCGGAAATGGGACGACGACGTTTCGACATTGGGCCCTCCCAAAACGCCGCGAGCCGCCCCTCGATCGTGGTCTCGACGTCGGGGTTTCGCGTTCGCGCCGACCGACACGACGACGAAAGCGCCCGCCGGCTCTGCTCGTCGACGCGGATAGGTTTGGCCCTTTCTAAGTCTCGGGGAGGTCCATGCCTCGCCTGCCCCCCGGGAAGGCAACGCCGCGGCGATGAGGTTTCGGGCGGCGCGTTCAAGTTTTTTCCTGGTGAGGCGGCGCAAAGAGCGGAGCCGCGGACCCTTTCGGCGCCGCCTTCAGAATCCTCAACCCGCAATCGTCCCCGCGCCCCGCCGGCGCAGGCCCAAATAGGCGCCCAGCGCTAGGGCCGCGACCGCCAGGCTGGAGAGAAGCTGAGCGCGCAGGGAGGCGGTCAGGGCCATGGCCGCCAGGATCGCGACGATGCCCGCCACGGTCAGCCAGCTGCCCCACGGAAACAGCCACATGCGGATCGTGAGGCGTGGGGAGGCCTCCGCCTCGAGCCGCCTGCGAAGCCGGATCTGGGCCAGGGCGACGATCAGATAGATGATCAGCATCAGCGCGCCCGAGGCGTTGATCAGAAAGGCGAAGACCAGCTGCGGCGAAATCACCGAGGCGGCCATGGCCGCCACCCCGAATCCCGCCGCGATCAATATGGCGCGCACGGGCACTTTGCGACGATTGAGCTTGACCAGGGCGGCGGGCGCGTCGCCCTTCGCCGCCAGGGTGAAGAGCACCCGTGAGGTGACGTAGAGGCCGGAATTCAGGCACGAGAGGACCGCGGTCAGGACGATGGCGTTCATGATCAGGGCGGTGCCGGGGATGCCCAGCCGCTCCAGGGCCATGGCGAAGGGCGAGTCTCCGGGATGGATCGCCGTCCACGGCACCACGGTGACGATCAGGAAGAGGGAGATCACATAGAAGAGCAGGATGCGCACCACCACCTGGCTGGTCATGCGGGCGATGGCGCGGCCGGGCTCGGCCGATTCGGCCGCCGCGATGGTGGCGATCTCGGCCCCGCAGAGGGCGAAGACGACGCTGGTGACGCCCCCCAGGACGGACAGGGCGCCGAAGGGCGCGAAGCCGCCGTGGGCCGTCAGGTTGGCGAATCGGCCGGCCGATCCGGGCGCGTGGGCGATGACGTAGATTCCGGTGGCCAGGATGAAGGCGACGATCGCCGCGACCTTGATCGAGGAGAACCAGAACTCGAATTCGCCATAGGACCGGGCCGACCACAGATTGGTCGCCATCATCAGCGCCAGTAGGCCCAGCCCCAGGACCCAGACCTCGAGGCCGATCCACCGATGGAGCAGGGAGGCGCCCGCCAGAGCCTCGATAGCCACCACCACCACCCAGAAATACCAGTAGAGCCAGCCGGCGGTGAAGCCGGCCCAGTTCCCTAGGCCCAGGCGGGCGTATTCGGTGAACGAGCCGGTCTCCGGAAAGGCCGCCGCCATCTCGCCCAGCATGCGCATGACCAGCAGGACCACGACCCCGGCCATCAGGTAGCTGACCACGATCGCCGGCCCCGCCGTGGCGATGCCCGAACTGCTGCCGACGAACAGGCCCGCGCCGATGATCCCGCCGATGGAGATCATCGCCACGTGGCGCTGGCGCAGGTCCTTGGCCAGGCCAAGCGCCCGCGCCTCCGCCACGACCTCGATTCCGGGCGCTCCGGCGCCGCTCGCTTGCGTCACGATCCCTCGCGTGGGCGGCTTCTTCGCCTCAATTTGCTGAGAGGGTCTTAGCCCCATCGCTCGGCCCTGTCCCGCGGCGCATTGCGCTCCGAGGGAAGTCGTGCGAAATATCGTATTAAAATCGATACCGACTACCAGCCAGGAACGAGGAGATATTGCCGATGCAACGCGTCGAAGCGGAGGTCGCCGTGAGCGTGTCCGACCTCAAGAAAAGTCCGACCGCCATCGTCGACGAAGCGAGGGGCGCGCCGGTCGCCATCCTCAACCACAACCGGGTCATGGCCTATATGGTGCCCGCCGAGACCTATGAGGCGATGATGGAGCGACTTGACGATATGGCGCTGGTCGAGATCGTCAGATCCCGCGCGGGTGAAAAAAGCATTCCGGTGGATGCTGGGAAGCATCAAATTCTGGGTACTACCAAGGATGGTGTACGCAGCATTAAACCCAAGGGCCGCGCCACTCATTTCACCCAAAGAGAACTTCGCGCGGCGATCCGTACTGTGAGGACCGAAAAGACAGCAGTATGACGCGGGAGGCGGCCTGCCCCATGGTTGCGCTCGGCGGTGCGACCATGTCCGGATTGGGCCCATGACCTCGATCATCCACACCGCCTGTGACGCGGCGGCGGCTCGCGCGTCGAACGCGCGGATCGACGAAGGCCACCCGCGTCTCGTCCTGGCCACGACCGTTCTGGCCTCGAGCCTCGCCTTCATCGACGGTTCGGTGGTCAATGTCGGTCTGCCGGCGATCGGCCGGAGCCTTCACGCCGACGCGGCCGATCTGCAATGGGTGATCAACGCCTATCTTCTGCCGCTGAGCGCCCTGCTTTTGCTGGGGGGGGGGCGCGGCGGGGGATCGCTTCGGCCGGCGGCGCCTGCTGATCATCGGGATCGGCCTGTTCGCCGTAGCGTCCCTGGCCTGCGCCCTGGCGCCGGATTTCCGGACCTTGCTCGCCGGCCGCGCGCTCCAGGGG
>JACDGF010000047.1 GCA_013815405.1 Caulobacteraceae bacterium
GGGCGGAGGTGTCCCTGAGCGCCACGTCGACCCATTTCCACGTCAAGGAGCGCACGCGGGCGTCGCTCAACGGCGAGGCGATGGCGGATGTCGAGCACGCCGCGACGATCGAGCGGGCCTGGATGTGATCATCAGGTCAGGGGGGCGGCCGCGACGGCCCCGGTCGAACCGCCGCCGATCGCCTCGGCCTGCTCGGCGACGATGGTCCGGCGGGCCGCCCAGTAGTGCCAGGCGGCCCAAAAACCGGTGGGCGCGAGGATCAGCAGCGCCAGGCGCAGCGAGGCGGCGTCGGGCCCCCGGGCGCCGGCGAAGACATCGCTGAGCCAACCCACCGCCTGCGGCGCGACGATGAGGTTCAGGACATTCGCCGCCACCAGGGAGATGGCGATGAACATGGCGCGCATCTTCGCCGGCGCGAGGTTCTGCACCAGCGCCATCGCCGGTCCGATGTAGAAATAGATGGCGGGTATGAACATCCACAACATCACCCGCGCAACGGTGAGGGAATGGGTCCAGTAGACGATGAAGGACGGCACGGTCGCCAGACCGGTGACCGTGGCGAGGAGCAAAAGGATACGCCGGGGATCACCGAACGCGGGTCGCGAGAGCAGCCAGGCCGTGAAGAGCGACGAGACGACGCCGGCCACGAGGTGGATCGGCCCCAGCACCGCGCCGGCCTCGCCGACGTCGAGGTGATACTGGCGCTGAAGGAAGGTCGGGGTGAACCACATCAGCCCCCACCCCCACAGCGCCGAGAGGCCTCCGCCCGCCATGACATGCAGGCAGGCCCTCTGGCGAAGGAGGAACCGCAGGGTGTCCAGGAAGGCGGGCGCGGCCTCGCCGCCGGGCGCGTCCAGGCGACCGCGCCGGGGCTCCTTGACGGTCAGGAAGACCAGCAGGCCCACCAGCACGCCCGGCGCGCCCAAAACCAGGAAGGCGGCGCGCCAGCCGTGGGCCTTGGCCACCGCGCCCGCCATGTCGGCGCCGAGCCATGCGCCGATCGGGGCTCCCAGGGCGAAGACCGCCATCGCCATGGCGCGCCGGGCGGGGGGGAAGTAGTCGGCGATGATCGAATTGGCCGGCGGCGTCCCTCCCGCCTCGCCGACGCCCACCCCGATCCGCGCGACGAGGAGCTGAAGATAGTTCCGGGAGAGGCCGCATAGCACGCTCATCACCGACCAGGCGACAAGGGCAATCGCCAGGATGTTTCGCCGGTTGGTCCGATCGGCCAGCCAGGAGAGCGGTATGCCGAGCGTCACATAGAAGAGCGCCAGCGAAACCCCGGTCAGGAACGCGACCCCGCCGTCGGTCAGCTTCAGCTCGAGCCGGATCGGCTCGAGCACCGTGGACATCACATAGCGGTCGGCGATGCTGATCGTGTAGACGACGCACATCACCATAAGGACGTACCACCGCCGGGCCGGCGAGGCGGCCCCCACGGCGTCCGGAGCGGTCACGGCTGTCATCGTTTCCCCCCGACCCGTCACGGCCACCAAGCGGCGAGGGGAAGCGTCGGCGGCGACCGGCTCAAATGCCTTTTTTGGATATGGCCATCGATAAATTTCACTTGGTCGAACGGATCGGCGGGCGAAGCATGCCGAGCAACGACGCGCGATCCTGGGCGCCCGCAAGCGAATTTTCGCCTCGGCGGATCGGGCGGCCTGAAACGGGAGAGCGCCGGCCGATCGATCGTGGCAGGCAAAGGGGGGCAATCCAGATGACTCGAGCACGAGAAAGGGCGTCGCGCGGGGCCTTGTGGCTGATCTGCGGAACCAGCGCCGCAGCCTTGGCTCACGGCGCGGCTCGCGCCGCCGACGCCGCGGCGCCGACCAAGGTGGAGGAGATCATCGTCACCGCCAACCGTTCGGGCGCCCAGTCGCTCCAGGACGTCGCCATCGCCATTTCGGCGGTGAGCCCCGAACAGCTGGACAGGGCCGGTCAATCCAGTTTCACCGACCTCACACGATTCACTCCCTCGCTATCCATCACCGAAGGCGCGCCCGGCTTCAACAAGTTCGACATGCGAGGCCTTTCGACCGGGGCGTATCGCACCTCCGACACCTCCGATCGCTCCCTGGTCGCCGTCTATCTCGACGACACGCCGATCTCGGTCCAGGGGCAGACGCCGGACCTGAAGGTCTACGACCTCGACCGCGTGGAGATTCTGCGCGGCCCGCAAGGCACCCTCTACGGCGCCGGCTCCATGGCCGGGACGATCCGCTTCATCACCGCCAAGCCGCGCGTCGGCTCGTTCTTCGGTTCGGTGGAGGCGACCGGGTCGGGCACGGAACACGGCGGCTTCAACGACAGCCTGCGCGGCGTGGTCAACCTCCCCCTGGTTCCCGACAAGCTCGCCCTGAGGGCGACCGTCTACCAGGGCGAGGATTCCGGCTACATCGACAACATCGGCCTGCGCCACAAGCCCGACGCCAATCTCGACCGCACGACCCAGGCCCGGATCGCCATCCGTTGGACCCCCAGCGACAAGCTGACCGTGGACGCCAGCTACACCTATGAAAAGAGCCACGCTTTTGGCCTCAACCAGGGCTTGTCCGGCCTCGCGCCCTATTCCATCTCGACCAACTCTCCCGAGGGCACCCGGGACGACTTCAATCTGTACAATGTCAGCTGGGACTACGATCTGGGATTCGCCGATGTTGTTTCGTCGAGTTCGTACACTTGGCGGCGTATCGCCTTCCGCGCCAGCCCGGAGCCACAGATCGGCTACTTCTTTCAGGACTATACGGGATTGACGCCCGGCCCCGACCACTATCCGCTGTTCCGGCAACCGGCGTCATATGATCAACGGATCACCGATTCGATACCGGCCGAAAACTACATGATAACCAACAAGATCCATGACTTCATGCAGGAGGTGCGTCTGGTATCGAAAGACCATGGTCAGATCAGATGGACCGTCGGCGCGTTCTACGAGCACCAGCGGCGGAACCTCTATCAGGATATCCCGGTGGCGGGTTTCGACAAACTTTCCTACGAAAATTATTTCTACGGCCCGTTCAATACACCGGATGGACTGTATAATTCCCAGACCGTGGACGGCGCCTTCCATCCCGACGACATCTTTTCCGGGCTGCAGAACGAAACCGAACATCAGCTGGCGCTGTTTACCGACGACACGTGGCATATCACCAAAAAACTCGACCTCACCGCCGGTGTCCGTTACTTCAACTTCAAGGAAACCTATTTCCTCTTCGAAGGCGGCGTCTATGGCGTGATCGACCATGTTCCGCTGACGCAGAACGCCTCCCTGTCCGCGCACGGCTTCAATCCGCGATTCAATGCGTCCTATCATGTGAACGAGGACATCATGGTCTATGCCGAGGCGGCCAAGGGCTTCCGTTACGGCGGCGCCAATCAGCCCGTCCCGATCGGCGATACCGGCATCGCCAATACGTGCCGGAACAACCTGGCGTCTTACGGCTACAATTCCGCGCCCTTGACCTTCGGCCCGGACAAGATGTGGAGCTATTCGATCGGGGAAAAGGCGACCTTGGCCAACGGCCGCGTGACCTTGAACGCCGACGCCTATTGGGTAGACTGGAGCGACGTCCAGACCCGGCTGCTGTTGAACTGCTCCTACTTCTTCACCGACAACAAGGGGAAGGTCCGCAGCCGCGGGGTGGAAGTGGAGTCGACCGTGCGGCTGACCTCGGAGTTCACCCTCAGCGGCAATGCCTCCTACAACGACTCCCGCGCCAACGGGAATATCCCGACGGTGGGGGCCTTCGACGGGGACCGGGCGCCCTATTTCCCGCGATGGACCGTCGGCCTGTCCGCGTTCTACGACCGGTCGCTGGAGCATGGCAGCCTGCACCTCCAGGCCGGCTACCAGTACCGCGGGGATGAACACACCACCTTCAATCCCCTCGCCACCACGATCGTCAACGGCGAGCTGGTGCCGACCGGCCCAAGCGCGACATTCGCCGTCATTCCCGCGACCAACAACGTCAGCGCGTCGATCGCCTACGACCTGGGGCGTTACGAGTTCGGGATCTTCGGGACCAATCTCACCGATGGCGTGAAGGTGACCGATATCGGTCGCGCGACCTACTACAAGATCTACCAGGCCGGCGACCGGGTCACCTACGCACGGCCAAGGACGATCGGCGCGCGCGTCAAGGTCGCGTTCTGATCGCGCTTCGGCGCCGGGCGCCGGGCGCCCGTCCCCCGCGCGGGGCGTCCTGGCCGAACGGCCAGCCCGATGCCTTTTTCGAATAGCCCCATCGCTTATTTGCGCTTTGCCGCCTGGATGCGGCGGAGAAGCATCCCCGCGGCGGCCGACGGCTCAGGCGAGGGGAGGATTCGAGGTGTCACGATCCAGGACCGGAGCAGGTTTCCGCGGGGCAAGGGTGCCAAGGCTCGTCCCTTGGCTCCTTTCCGGCGCCGCCGCCGTCGCCCTGGCCCCCGGCGCGGCGATGGCCCAGGCCGCCGCTCCCAAGGGCGGGGCCACGCAACTGGAGGAGGTCGTCGTCACCGCCACGCGCACCGGCGCGCAATCCCTCCAGAATGTCGCCATCGCGATCTCGGCGGTGAACCCCGACCAACTCGACAAGGCAGGCCAGGGCAGTCTCACCGACCTCACCCGGTTCACGCCCTCCTTGTCGATCACCCAATCCGCCCCGGGCCAGAACAAGTTCGACATGCGCGGCTTGTCGACCGGCGGCTACGCCCTCTCCGACACCTCCGACCGCTCGCTGGTCGCCGTCTACCTCGACGACACGCCGATCTCGGTCCAGGGCCAGACGCCGGATTTGAGGGTCTACGACCTGGACCGGGTCGAGATCCTTCGCGGGCCGCAGGGCACCCTCTACGGCGCCGGCTCCATGGCCGGAACCATCCGCTTCATCACCGCCAAGCCGAACGCCCGTTCCTATTTCGGCGACCTCGAGGTGACCGGTTCGGATACCGAGCACGGGTCGGGCAGCTACAGCGTGCGCGGCACGGTCAATGTTCCGCTGATCGCCGACCGGCTGGCCTTGCGAGCCGGAGTCTATCAGGCCGAGGACTCCGGCTTCATCGACAATATCGGCCGCTACGCCAAGGCCGGCGCCAACCTCGACCAGACCCTGCAGGCTCGCGTGGCCGTTCGCTGGACGCCGAGCGAGCGTTTCACGCTCGACGCCAGCTATACGTACGAGAAGAGCCACGCCTTCGGAACCGATCAGGGTTTCTCGGGCCTGGCGCCCTACAGCATCTCCACCAACGGCCCGGAAGGCACGCGCGACGACTTCAACCTCTACGCCGTCAACGCGGAGTACGACCTGGGATTCGCCGACCTGGTCTCCTCGACCTCCTACACCTGGCGCCGGATCGGCTACCGGGCCAGCATCGAATCGACCATCGGCTATTTCTTCCAGGACTATGTGGGCCTTCCGCCCAGCCCCGACAGCTATCCCCTCTACGATCAGCCGGCCTCCTACGACCAGCGCGTCACCGACCTGATCCCGGCCGAAAACTTCATGATCACCAACAAGATCCATAATTTCATGCAGGAGGTCCGCCTGGTCTCGAAGGACGGCGGGCGGATCAAGTGGACCGCCGGCGTGTTCTACGAACATCAGCGCCGGAACCTCTACCAGGATATCCCGACCCCTGGCTTCGACACCCTGTCCTACGAGAACTTCTTCTACGGCCCGTTCAACACCCCCGATGGGCTGTACAATTCGCAGACGGTCGACGGCGCCTTCCATCCCGACGACATATTCTCGGGCCTTCAGGACATCACCGAGCATCAGATCGCGCTGTTCACCGACGATACCTGGCATGTGACGCCGAAACTCGATCTCACCGCCGGGGTCCGCTACTTCAATTTCCACGAGAATTACTTTTTGTTCGAAGGCGGCGTCTACGGCGTGGTCAATCACGTCCCGCTCACCCAGTACGCCAAGCAGTCTTCCGACGGTTTCAACCCGCGCTTCAACATCTCCTATCACGCCAGCGACGACATCCTGGTCTACGCCGAAGCGGCCAAGGGCTTTCGATACGGCGGGGCGAACCAGCCGGTGCCGATCGGCGACAGCGGCATCGCCGGGCAATGCAAGCAGAACCTCGCGGACTATGGCTACACCTCCGCGCCCCTGATCTTCGGGCCGGATCATCTGTGGAGCTACTCGGTCGGGGAAAAGGCGAAATTGGCGGGCGGGCGAATGACGCTGAACGCCGACGCCTATTGGATCGAATGGAGCGACGTTCAGACGAGGCTGGCCCTCAACTGCTCCTACTTCTTCACCGACAACAAGGGAAAGGTCCGCAGCCGGGGCGTGGAGGTGGAATCCACGCTGCGCCTCACCCCCGAGATCACCCTGGCCGGCAGCGCCTCCTACAACGACTCGCGGGCCAACGGGGACATCCCCACCGCCGGAGCTTTCGACGGGGACCGGGCGCCCTATTTTCCCCGGTGGCTCGCGTCGATTTCGGCTTTCTACGATCGGCCGGTGGGCGCCGGCGTGCTCCACCTCCAGGCGAGCTACCAGTATCGCGGGGACGAACAGACGACGTTCAATCCCCTGGCGACGACCATCGTCGACGGCGCTCTGGTGGCCATCGGGCCGAGCCCGAGCTTCGCGATCATCCCGGCGTGGAACAATGTGAGCGCCTCGATCAACTACGATATCGGCCGCTATGAATTCGGGATCTTCGGCAATAACCTCACCGACGGCGTCAAGATCACCGACACGTTCCGCGCCACCTACTACGCCATCTACCAGGCCGGCGACCGGGTCACCTACGCGCGCCCACGCACCGTCGGCGCGCGCGTCAAGATCAAGTTCTAGACAGGTCGAGGTGACTCGCCGCGCCCTGGCCGGCGCCCTGATTGCGCTCTGGCTCGGCGCCGCGCCGGCGCGGGCCGGTGTGGACGAGCCGGAGCTGGCCTCGCCGGGGCCCTTCGCCGTCGGCATCGACAGCCTGACCTTCACCCAGGCGGCCCAGCCGGATGTGCTGTCCTATGATCCCCGGGCCAAGACCCTCCCGCGCCGCGACCGGGCCTTGCCGATCGATGTCTGGTATCCCGCCGACCCGCCTGCGGGCGCCGCGCGCGTCGTCTACGCCGGCGCGCTGACCGGCGAGGACGGCGCGGAGGTCCCGTTCACCGCCCCGGGGCTCGCCGTCCGCCGGGCGAGGGCGCGGGCCGGCCCGTTCCCGCTCGTGATCCTCGCCCATGGCTACGGGGGCGCCCCGGCGCTCATGAGCTGGCTGGCGGAGGCCCTCGCCTCCAGGGGCTATGTGGTCGTCGGCCCGCGCTTCGGCGATCCGCCGATCACCGAGGCGACGAAGTTCGTCGGCCCGCTCGCCCGCCGGCCCCTGGACATCGCCTTCGTCGCGGCCGAGGCCCAGGCCCGCGCCCGGCGCAGGCAGGGCGTGCTGGCGTCGGCCGATCCCTCGCTCACGGCGCTGATCGGCTATTCCATGGGCGGCTACGGCGTGCTGGCCGGCGCCGGCGCCAGCCTCGATCCGGAGCTGTCGGCGGCGACCCGCGGCGCCCTGGCGCCCTATGTCCGAGGCGGGCGAGAGGCCGCCGCGCTGAAGGTGGCCGGCCTCAAGGCCGTGGTCGCGATCTCGCCCGCGAGCCGTCTGGGCGGAGGCGAGGCGTGGGGTGGGACGGGCCTCGCCGCGATCACCACCCCGACCCTGTTCATCGCCGGCGATCAGGACAAGGTCGTCGGCTACGACCCCGGCGTGAAGACCCTGTTCGGTGAGGAAACCCGCGCGCCCCGCTATCTGCTCACGTTCGAAAACGCCGGCCACTCCATCGGGATGAATCCCGCGCCCCGCGAGATGCGCGGCCGGCTCTGGGATCAGGACTGGTTCGAGGACGCGGTCTGGCGCAAGGATCGGGTTCTGGCGATCGAACGGCACTTCATCATCGCCTTCCTCGACCTCTATGTAAAAGGCGACGCGGCCATGGCCGCCTATCTGAACCCGCCGACCGCCCTGTCCAATGACGGCGTCTGGCCCCCCGCGCCGGGCGAGCACTATGACGCCTTCAGCCCCGGCGTTTCCCCGATCACCGTCTGGAAGGGATTTCGGCGCGGGCAGGCGACAGGTCTCGAACTGCGGTTCGCCCCGGCGTCGCCCTAGAGCCTGATGCGTTCGCACGGAACAGATGCGGACGCTGAATCAGGCTCTACACTTTTGACTCTCGAGCAAATTATCCCCGTTCAGACGATTCCGTCTAACCGGGGTTTGCTCTAGACTGGCGCCGTCTCGCCGAGCGCCGCCTTCAAGGGGCCGAGCCAGGCCTCGTACCGCCGCCATTGGTCACGGCTCGCGTGGGAGATCGGCCGGCGGACCTGCTCCGAACTGGCGGTCCTGATCGCCCGGTCGTTCTCGTGAAACCGCGGGCAGGCGGCTTCGAACGGCAGGCCGCAATGGTCGAGCAGGCGCCGGATCTCGCCCTCGGGGTCGTTCAGCAGATCCTCATGGAGAACCCGATGGATCCGGCCGGGCAGAACCGCGTCGAAGTGGGCCATCAGCTCGGCGTAGTCGCGGTAGTAGCGGCCGATATCGGCCAGGTCGTAGGAGAAGGCGTGGCCCCGGGCGAAGAGTTGCTTGAAGACCGAGAAACCGCCGGCCATCGGCTCTCGGCGGGCGTCGATGATCTTCGCCTCGGGAAGGATCAGATGGATCAGTCCCACATGGTGAAAATTGATCGGCGCCTTGTCGACAAAATGGGGTCTGGCCAGCCTGCGGTGGATGCGCGCGCGCTCGATGTAGCGGTCGCCGAGCGCGGCGAGATCGGCGGCGGTCAGGCCGGCCGCCGCCGCGGGGTAGTCTAGCGGGTCGCCGCCGGGCCCGGCCTGGCCCAGGGTCCGGGCGATGGCGACGATCTCGGGCAGTTCCCCGGCCCCCTCGACCGCGGAGTGGCTGGCGAGGATCTGCTCGATCAGGGTCGAGCCGGATCTGGGCAGGCCGACGATGAAGATCGGCGCGGTCGAGCGCGAACCGGCTCCCGCGCGCTCGGCGAAAAAGGCTTGGGTGAACAGCGCCTTAGAGCGGCGGATCTGGGCCGTGGTCTCCTCCGGGTCATAGGGGGCCTGTCGCCGTTGGAGCGTCGCCCCCCGGGCATAGTGGGAGAACGAGGCGGCGGGGTCGCCGGCATCCTCCAGGGCCTTGCCCAGGGCGTAGTTTAGATGGAGCCGGTCGTCCTCGGCGAGATCGGGCCGTTTCAGCCGGTCGCGCATCGACCGTGTCTCGCCGGCGGAGAAGGCGAAGGTCTTGAGATTGGCCAGGCTCCAATAGGCCTCGCCACATCCGGGGGAAAGGGCGATGGCGCGGCGATAGGCGCCGATGGCCTCTTCCCGCCGCCCCGCCGCCCGCCGGGCGTGGCCGAGGCTGAGCCACATCGAGACGTGGCCGGGATGCTCCACGAGGAGTTCCTCGTAGATCGTGATGGCGCGGCCATAGTCGCCGACCAGGGCCACGCACGCGGCCACCAGGGCGCGGTAGCCGGAATCCCCCGGATGGTCCGCCAGTAGCCGCTCGGCCTCGGCCATGGCTTCGGGCGCCTTTCGTTGGCGGTAGAGTTCGGCGGCCTGGTCGCCGAGCGCGCGCCAGGCCTCGGCCATGCCGGGCTTCAGCGTCACGGCGCGCCTGAGGGAGCCGATGGCCGCTTCGGGAAAACCGAGCGCCGCCTGGGCGAGTCCCAGCTCGAAATGGGCGTACGCCAAGTCCGGTTGGGACCGGGCGAGGGGCTCGAGCAAGTCGCGCGCGGCCAGGAAATTCCCCCGCCGTCGCCGGGCGGCGCCCAGGACCAGCAGGGCTCGCGGATTTTGGGATTCGAACCGGAGGATGTCTTGGGCCCGGCGTTCGGC
>JACDGF010000048.1 GCA_013815405.1 Caulobacteraceae bacterium
CGCCCGGCGCCTGCACGGCGGCGGACAGGAGCGCGGCCGGCGGGCCGGCACCGAAAACCTGCCCGGCATCGCCGGCTTCGGCGCCGCGACTCGCGCCGCCCTGGAAGACCTTCCGGCCTTGGCCGGTCAAAGCGTTTGGCGCGACGCCCTGGCCCGCGCGGTCTCGGCCATCGGCGCGGTGATCCTGGGCGAGCACGCGCCGCGCTTGCCGCAGACCCTGTGTTTCGCGCTTCCGGGCTTTGCTTCGGACCTGCAGGTGATGGCGATGGATCTGGCGGGCGTGATGATCAGCGCCGGCGCGGCCTGTTCATCGGGCAAGGTCAAGCCGAGCGGGGTGATCGAGGCCATGGGGCGGCGCGATCTGGCCCCCTTTGGGGTGCGCGTGAGTGGCGGATGGGCTTCCACGGGCGCCGATTGGGCCCGTTGCGGTCAGGTTTGGCTCGAGGCGGCCCAGCGCGGCGCGGTTCGGCGGCGGGAGTTCGCCTGATGGCCGCCGTCACCCAGACCATCGAACACGTCGCCGAGCTCGAACGCTACAAGCATGGCTTCGTCAGCGACATCGCCCAGGACTTCGCGCCCAAGGGCCTTTCCGAAGCGACCGTCCGCTTCATCTCCGCCAAGAAGGGCGAGCCGGCATGGATGCTGGACTGGCGCCTGGAGGCCTACCGGCGCTGGCTGGCGCTGGAGGAGCCGGCCTGGGCCCGGGTCCACTTCCCGCGCATCGACTATCAGGACTCCTACTACTATGCCGCGCCGTCGGAGAAGGCCGGCCCCAAGAGCCTGGACGAGGTCGACCCGGAGCTGCTGGCGGTCTACGCCAAGCTCGGCATCCCCTTGAAGGAGCAGGCGGTTCTGGCCGGCGTGGAGGGCGCGCCGAAATACGCCGTCGATGCGGTGTTCGACAGCGTCTCGGTGGTCACGACCTTCAAGGCCGAACTCGCCAAGGCCGGTGTGATCTTTTGCTCGATGAGCGAGGCGATCCGCGACCACGGCGACCTCGTGCGCCAATATCTCGGCTCGGTGGTGCCGGTGTCGGACAACTATTTCGCCTGCCTCAACAGCGCGGTCTTCTCGGACGGCAGCTTCGTCTACATCCCGCCCGGCGTGCGTTGCCCGATGGAGCTTTCCACCTATTTCCGCATCAACGCCGCCCAGTCCGGCCAGTTCGAGCGCACCCTGATCATCGCCGACCAGGGCTCTTATGTGTCGTATCTGGAGGGCTGCACCGCGCCCATGCGCGACGAAAACCAGCTGCACGCGGCAGTGGTGGAACTGGTCGTCCTAGAGGACGCCGAAATTAAGTATTCGACGGTGCAGAACTGGTATCCGGGCGACGCCGAGGGTCGGGGCGGCATCTACAATTTCGTCACCAAGCGGGCCGATTGCCGGGGCGACCGGGCCAAGGTGAGCTGGACCCAGGTGGAGACCGGCTCGGCGATCACCTGGAAATACCCCTCCTGCATCCTGCGCGGAGCGGGGTCGAGCGGCGAGTTCTACTCGATCGCCATCACCAACAACCGCCAGCAGGCCGACACCGGCACCAAGATGATTCACCTGGGGCCGAACACCCGCTCGCGGATCATCTCCAAGGGGATTTCCGCCGGCCATTCGAGCAACACCTATCGCGGCCTGGTCTCCGCCCACCCTAAGGCCCGGGGCGCGCGCAACTTCACCCAGTGCGACTCCCTCCTCATCGGCAAGCAATGCGCCGCCCACACCACCCCCTACATCGAGGCCCGCAACGCCTCGGCGAAGTTCGAGCACGAAGCCACCACCACACGGCTTTCCGACGACCAGCTCTTCTACGCCATGCAGCGCGGCCTTTCGCAGGAGGAGGCGGTGCAGCTCCTGGTCAACGGCTTCGTCAAGGACGTGCTGCAGAAACTCCCCATGGAATTCGCCGTGGAAGCCCAGAAATTGGTGGCCATTTCCCTGGAGGGGTCGGTGGGATGACCCTTCAGGCCATCGACCATGTGCAACTGGCGATCCCCAGCGGCGGGGAAGAGGCGGCGCGGGGTTTCTACGGCGGCCTGCTGGGCCTCGCCGAACAGGCCAAGCCGCCGGGCATGGCCAAGCGGGGCGGCTGCTGGTTCGAGAGCGCGGACGTAAAGGTGCACTGCGGGGTCGAGGATCCCTTCCGGCCAGCCCGCAAGGCCCACATCGCCTTTCGCGTCGAGGACGTTCAAGCCCTGGCGGGCCGCGCGCGGGACGCCGGCTTCGAAGTGACGGACGATCGCGCGCTGCCCGGTCACGAGCGCGTGTTCATCTTCGACCCCTTCGGCAATCGCCTGGAGTTTCTGCGACCACTGGAGCTCGGGTAAATCGCAAGTGGCCCCAATGCTTTCCATCAAGAACCTCTATGTCGCCATCGACGGCAAGCCGATCCTCGACGGCCTGAGCCTCGATGTGCCCGCCGGCGAGGTGCACGCCGTCATGGGCCCCAACGGGGCGGGTAAGTCCACGCTGTCCTATGCGCTTGCGGGCCGGCCGGGGTATGAGACTGCCGCCGGTTCCGTGACCCTGGACGGCGAGGATCTGCTCGCCCTGGAAGCCAATGAGCGGGCCGCCCGGGGCGTTTTCCTGTCGTTCCAATACCCCACGGAGATCCCCGGCGTGCCGGCCCTCACCTTCATCCGAACGGCGATGAACGCCCAGCGCCGGGCCCGCGGCGAGGCGGAGATTTCCGCGCCGGAATTCCTGCGTCTGGCGCGGGCCAAGGCCGCCACGCTGAAGATCGATTTCGACATGCTCAAGCGCGCCCTCAACGTCGGCTTCTCCGGGGGCGAGAAGAAACGCATGGAAATCCTTCAAATGGCGATGATATCGCCGCGCTTCGCCATCCTGGACGAGACCGATTCCGGGCTCGACATCGACGCCCTGCGTATCGTCGCCGACGGCGTGAACGCGATGCGCTCGGCCGATCGCGCCATGCTGGTTATAACCCACTACCAGCGCCTTCTCGACCACATCCGCCCCGATAGGGTCCATGTCCTCGCCGCGGGACGCATCGTTGCTTCGGGGGGCCCGGAACTGGCCCACGCGCTGGAGCGCGAGGGCTATGACAAATACGCCAAGGCCGCCGCATGAGCCTGGCGCGCGCCATCGAGACGGGCGACCTGGCTCAGCTGCCCTCGCGCCGCGACGAGGATTGGCGGTGGACGGACTTGCGCGGCCTTCTCCGCGTCCTGCCGCCGCCCTCGCCCCCGCATGTCGGATGGGCGGCGCCCGGCCCCTTCGCCGGGCTGGCTGGGCGGGAGGTGAAGATCGTCAACGGGCGCGGACCGGGAGGGATCACGGTTCCTGCCGGCGAACGGCATACCGTCGCCTTGCGGTTCATCGCCGCCCCCGACGCGGGCGCCCACGCCGCGCGCCTTGCCATCGAGATCGAGGACGGCGCGGAGCTTGTTCTTCTGGAGAGTTACGAGGGCGTCGGGGAGGGCTATGTCGCGCAGGTCGACCTGCGGATCCGGTTGGGCGCCGGTGCGCGGCTCGAACGCATCGTGATGACCCGCGATTCTCCGGACTCGGTGTCGGTGTCCAAAACGGAGGCGACCTTGGGGCCGGCGGCCGCGCTCGCCCAGACCGTCCTCGCCGCCGGGGCCAGGCGCCAGCGGACCGAGACCCGGGTCAGCCATCCGGGGGCCGGCGGCGCCTCGGTCCGGCTCGACGGCCTCTATGTGCTGGACGGCAAGCGCCACGCCGACATCACCACGGTGGTGACCCACGACGGAGTCGACGGCGCCACCGATCAACTGACCAAGGGGGTCGCGCGGGATCAGGCGCGCGGTGTGTTTCAGGGACGCATCGTCGTCTCGCCAGGGGCGGACAGGACCGATGCCCGGATGGGCCACCATGCCCTCCTGCTGTCCGACCGCGCGGAGGTCGACGCCAAGCCGGAGCTGGAGATATACGCCGACGACGTCGTCTGCGCCCATGGAAACACGGTGGGGGCCCTGGACGAGGAAGGCCTGTTCTACGCCAAGCAGCGCGGCATTCCGGACGCCGAGGCGCGGGCCATGCTCACGGAGGCCTTCCTCGGTGAAGTGGTGGACCGGATCGGTCACGAGGGCGCCCGCGAAGTCGCCCGTACCTGGGTCGCCAAACAGCTAGGGGCGGCGTCATGAGCTTCGACGTCCAGGCGGCGAGAGCCGAGTTCCCGATCCTCCAGCGCCAGGTGAACGGCTGGCCGCTGATCTATCTCGACAGCGCCGCTTCCGCCCAGAAGCCGCGCGCGGTCACGCGGGCGATGACCGGCGCCGTGGAAGGCGCCTACGCCAATGTCCACCGCGGCCTGCATACCCTCGCCAACGAAACCACCGCCGCCTACGAGGGCGCGCGCGAAACCGTGCGCCGGCTGATCAACGCCGCGAGCGCCTCGGAAATCGTCTTCACCAAGGGCGCCACCGAGGCCATAAACCTGGTCGCCGCCGCCTGGGGCCGCTCGCTGAAGGCGGGCGACGAAATTGTGCTCACGCAGATGGAGCACCACGCCAACATCGTCCCCTGGCACTTCCTGCGCGAGCGGCAGGGCGTCGTCCTGCGCTTCGTGCCAGTCACCGACGACGGGCGTTTGGACCTCGAGGCCTACCGCTCGCTTTTGGGGCCCAGGACCCGGTTGGTCGCCGTCGGCCATATGTCCAACGTCCTAGGCACGGTCAATCCAGTCGCCGAGATGATCGCGCAGGCCCATGCCGCCGGCGCGCTGAGCCTGGTCGACGGGGCCCAGGCGGTGGTCCACGGCCGAGTGGACGTGCAGGCTCTCGACGCCGATTTCTACGTCTTTTCCGGCCACAAGCTCTATGGGCCGACGGGGATCGGCGCCCTCTACGGTAAGGCCGACCTGCTCGCCGCCATGCCGCCCTGGCAGGGCGGGGGCGAAATGATCGAAACGGTTACTCTCGAGGCTGTAGGCTACACCGACCCGCCGCACCGGTTCGAGGCCGGCACGCCCCCGATCCTGGAGGCCATCGGCCTGGCCGGCGCCATCGGCTGGCTGGAGAGCCTGGACCGCGACGCGGTCGCCGCGCACGAACAGGGCCTCTACGCGCGGGTGAAGGAGCGCCTCAACGGCGCCAACTGGCTCACCGAGATCGGGACCGCGCCCGGCAAGGGGGCCATCTTCGCCTTCAACATCGAAGGCGCCCACGCCCACGACGTCGCCCAGATCCTCGACCGCCAGGGCGTCGCCGTGCGCGCCGGAGCCCACTGCGCCGAACCCCTGATGCGAAGATTTGGCGTGACGTCGAGCGCGCGGGCTTCCTTCGCCCTATATAACACCCTCGACGAGGCCGATTCCTTCGTCGACGCCCTCGTCAAGACCCGGACCTTCTTCTCGTGATGGACGCCGCCGCCCCGATCCCCGAAACCGCGACCAGCGCGCTGTCGCAGGCAGAGTTGGATACGCTGACCGACAGGCTGATCGAACAGCTCAAGACGGTGTTCGATCCGGAAATCCCGGTGGACATCTATGAGCTCGGCCTGATTTACAAGGTAGACGTTTCCGACGAACGGGCTGTGGCCATCGACATGACCCTGACCGCCCCCGGCTGCCCGGTGGCCGGCGAAATGCCCGGCTGGGTCCACGACGCCGTGGTCCAGATCCCCGAGGTGACCGCCTGCACCGTGAACCTGACCTTCGAGCCGCCTTGGGACCCTTCGCTGATGTCCGACGAGGCCAAGATCGAACTGAACATGTTCTAGAGCCATGCAAGCCGAAATCCAGCTTCGCCCGCGCCGCCCGCGCCCCCAGGTCGTCACCTTGAGCGACGCCGCCGCCGCGCGGGTGCGCGAGATCATGGACCGCGCGGAAAAGCCCTACGCGGGCCTGCGCGTCGGGGTGAAGAACGGGGGCTGCGCCGGTCAGGAATACGTCCTGGACTACGCCGCCGCCGCCGATCCCGGGGACGAGGTGGTGGTGGACAAGGGCGTCACCATCCTCATAGAACCCAAGGCAGTGCTGTTCCTGATCGGCACTGAGATCGACTACGAGGTCACCCGCCTCGCCTCCAAGTTCGTCTTCCGCAACCCCAACCAGACGGATGCGTGCGGGTGCGGGGAAAGCGTGACGATTCAGCCGGCGGCGGCAGATTGAAACTCAAGTGGGCCGCCTTCGCGATGGCCGCACCTCTACGAGATCTCTTAGGTCCGTGGGTAGACTCTGGGTGACACTCCATTGGACGACGAGAGCATCGTGTCGCGAGACCATCCTCCAAGTGCCCATCATCACCGGGCGTCAGTCCCGGTGATCCATGCGCCTTCCATCGGGTGGCCGCGCCGAGCACGGCCGTGGCTGGCCTCGAGTTCATGGATGGCCGGGACTGACGCCCGGCCATGACGGTACTGCACGAGAGATCACCGCCCCGCGAACTTCGCCGGCCGCTTCTGCAGGAACGCCGCGACCCCCTCGAGGAAATCGTCGGTCTTGCCGGCGATGGCCTGGGTGTCGCGTTCGGCGGCGAGCTGCTCGGCCCAGGCCGCGTCCAGGCTTTGCCACATCAGCCTTCGAATGAGACCCAGCGCCTTGGGCCCCGCGGCCAGTTCCGCCGCAATCTTGGTCGCCTCGGCCATCAGGGCGACGTCGGGGACGCAGCGGTTGATCAGGCCCCATTCCAGGGCCTTGGCGGCGGGTACGCGTTCGCCCAACAGGGCCATCTCCATGGCCCTGGCGCGGCCGATCAGGCGGGGCAGCAGATAGGTCGAGCCGCCGTCGGGGACCAAGCCGATGCGGCGGAAGGCTTGCAGGAAATAGGCGCTTTCGGCCGCTACCACCATGTCGCCCATTAGCGCCAGGGAGCAGCCGACGCCAGCCGCCGCGCCGTTCACCGCCGTGACGATCGGCATGGGCAAGTCGCGCAAGAGGGTGATGAAGGGGTTGTAGTGGGATTCGAGGGCCGATCCGGCGTCGGGCCTGCCGTCGCTCCCAGGGAGCCGCGCCGCCGCGCCGCCGCCGGAAAGGTTCGCACCGGAGCAGAAGCCGCGCCCTTCGCCGGTCAGGATCACCGCCCGGGCGTCACCCTTGGCCACCGCCCCGAAGGCGTCGGCGAGTTCCACCACCATGTCCAGGCCGGCGGCGTTCATCGTGGCCGGGTCGGAGAGGGTGATCGTCGCCACGCGCTCGGCGAACGACAGTCTCAGTTTCTTGTAGTCCACGGCGGCCTCCCGTTGCATCTATCAGTCATTCTTACAACGGTGAGACGTTGCGGAACGCCAGGGATATCTGCCATCGTCGCGCTTCGCCTTGAAGGAAAGCGTCATGGCCGACGATATGGATGCGCTGCTGGGCCGTCAGAAGGCCGCCCATCTTCAGGACGGCGCGCCGAGCGCCGACCGGCGCATCGAGCGTCTCGACCGCTGCATCGGCCTGTTGGTCGACAACCGCGGCGAGATCGAAGAGGCCCTGAACGTCGATTTCGGGGCGAGGTCGCGAGAGGCGACCGCTTTCGCCGACGTGGCCTCCTCGATCGGGACCCTCAAACACGCCAAGACCCATCTCAAGGCCTGGATGCGGGCCGAAAAGCGCAAGACCACGCCCGCCCTCCTGGGCCTGTTCGGCGCTCGGGCCCAGGTGCGGTTTCAGCCCAAGGGCGTGGTCGGGATCATCAGCCCCTGGAACTTCCCGGTGAACCTGACCTTCACACCCCTGGCCGGGGTCCTGGCGGCGGGCAACCGGGCGATGATCAAACCGTCGGAACTCACCCCCGCGACCTCTGACCTGATGGCACGGATGTTTGGTTCGGTGTTCTCGCCCGAGGAGATCGCCGTGGTCACCGGCGGCCCGGACGTCGGCCAGGCCTTCGCTAGCCTCGCTTTCGACCATTTGATCTTCACTGGCGCCACGGCCATCGCCCGGCATGTGATGCGGGCGGCGGCGGAGAACCTCACCCCGCTGACGCTGGAGCTCGGCGGCAAGAGCCCCGTCATCGTCGGCCGATCTGCCGATCTGAAGACCGCCGCGGCGCGGATCATGAACGGCAAGACCCTCAACGCCGGCCAGATCTGCCTGGCGCCGGACTATGTCATAGTCCCCGTCGACCGCATGGCCGCCTTCGTCGGCGAGGCCGAGGGGGCGGCGCGGCGGATGTTTCCGACCATCCGGGACAATCCCGACTATTCGGCCATCGTCTCGCAGCGCCACTACGAGCGGATCACGGGCTATATCGACGAAGCCAGGGCCGGCGGCGCGCGGGTATTGGAGATCAAGCCGGACGGCGAGGATCTCACCCAGCAGGAGCATCGCAAGATCGCCCCGACCCTGATCATCGATCCGACCGACGACATGAAGGTGATGCAAGAGGAGATCTTCGGCCCGGTGCTTCCGGTGAAAGGCTACGCCGCCGTCGATGACGCGATCGCCTATGTCAACGCCCACGACCGCCCGCTGGGTCTCTATTATTTCGGCGACGACGCCGACGAACGCGAGCGGGTCTTGTCGGGAACCACCTCGGGCGGGGTGACGGTCAACGACGTCGTCTTCCACGTGGCCCAGGAGGACCTGCCGTTCGGGGGAATTGGGCCCTCCGGCATGGGGAGCTATCACGGCTTCGACGGCTTCGCCGAATTCAGCCACAAACGCGCGATCTACACCCAGTTGAAGAACGACCTGCCGCAACTGCGCGCCCTGCGCCCGCCCTACGGCGCCGCGATCCGCAAATACCTCGCCGGCGCGATCACTCGGTAGGCGGAATTTCGAGGTGGCCCTCATCACCGCCGAGCACCAGTCGTTCGGAGGCCGCGTCGCCTACTGCCGGCATGACTCGAAGGCCACCGGGACCCGGATGCGGTTTTCGATCTTCCTGCCGCCAGGGGAGGGGCCGCATCCCTATGTGATCTGGCTGTCGGGACTCACCTGCACGGAAGACAATTTCACCGCCAAGGCGGGCGCTTTTCGCAAGGCGTCTCGGCTCGGCCTGGCGGTGGTGGTCCCGGACACCAGCCCCAGAGGCAAGGCGGTCGCGGACGATCCCGAATACGACCTGGGGCAGGGGGCCGGTTTCTGGCTCGACGCCACCAGGGCGCCTTGGGCGGAGGCTTTCCAGATGGATACCTATGTCACCCGCGATCTCATCGAGAAGGTCGAAACCGAATTTCCGCTCAAAGGGGGCCGGCGCGGGATCTTCGGCCATTCCATGGGCGGGCATGGGGCCCTGACCCTGGCGCTGCGCCGCCCCGAACTCTTCGCGTCGGTCTCGGCCTTCGCGCCGATCGTCTCCCCGTCCAGAACCCCCTGGGGGCAGAAGGCCCTGACCGCCTATATCGGCCGGGATCTCGGCGCCTGGCGGGCCCATGACGCCGCGGCCCTGATCGAGGACGGCGCCGCGCGGGGCCGGTTCGACCAGATCCTGGTCGACCAGGGCGAAGCTGATCCCTTTCTGGAAGAGCAGCTGCGGCCGCGGCTGCTTGCCGAGGCCTGCGCGGGCGCCGGCCAGCGCCTCGATCTGCGCATGCGGCCCGGCTACGACCACTCCTATTTCTTCATCGCCACCTTCGTGGCCGACCATTTGGCGTTTCACGCCGAACGGATCCGCTGAAGCAGGATTTCAGGCGCGCCTTGCGCCAATCATCCGTCCCCGGGGGCGGGCGCCACGGGCGGGCGGGCGAGGAAGGCGGGCAGGTCGGCGCCGAATCCCACCACGCCCCGGTCACTGTCTTCCCGGGGGCCGGCCGTGCGTTCCCTTCGCCGGCGGTCGTCGGTCGCGGGCCGCGCCGTCGATGCGGGCGACTCTGTGGTAACCGCCCGCGGCTTGCGGTCTCGCCGCTCGCGTGGTTCGGCGGATCGCTCGGGCGCGCGGGGGTGGGGCGCCGCCGCGGCTGGAGCTGGAGCCGGGGCGGGGG
>JACDGF010000507.1 GCA_013815405.1 Caulobacteraceae bacterium
GGCAGAGGCAGAGGGTCGGCGTCGCCCGCGCCCTGGCGGCCGGCCCGGCGATCATGCTGATGGACGAGCCGTTCGGGGCCTTAGACCCGGTCACCCGCGACGGGCTGGGGCGCGACTACCGCGCCCTGCACGAGCGGCTCGGCCTGACCACTGTCATGGTCACCCACGACGTCATGGAGGCCCTGCTGCTGGCCGACCGGATCGTGGTCCTGGCGGGGGGTGCGATCCTCGCCGACGGGCCGCCCGGCGCTCTCCTGGCCGATCACGCCGATCCCGCGGTGCGCGCGCTGATGGAGACGCCCCGGCGCCAGGCCCGCCGCGTGGAGGCCCTGGCCCTGGGACAGCCTCATGGATGAGCGCGTGGCCGCCGCCTGGGCCCTGCTGCCGGGCTACCTTTCGCAGCACGTGCTCCTCAGCCTCTGCGCCCTCGTCCTGGGTTTCGCGATCAGCCTGCCCCTGGCGGTGGCCGCCAGCCGCAGCGCCGCGGTCCGCTGGCCGAGCCTGTTCGCCGCCAGCCTGATCCAGACCATCCCCAGCCTCGCCCTGCTGGCCCTCTTCTATCCCCTCCTGCTGGCCGTCTCGGCGCTGTGGCGCGGATGGTTTGGCCACGGCTTCCCGGCCCTCGGCTTCGCCCCCTCCCTGATGGCGCTGACCCTCTATTCCATGCTCCCGATCCTGCGCAACGCCGTCGCCGGCATCCTCGGCGTCGATCCTGCCGCGGTGGAGGCGGCGCGGGGCATGGGCATGACCGGCGCCCAGCGCCTCTTGCGGGTCGAGCTGCCGCTCGCCGCGCCGGTGATCATGGCCGGGGCCCGGACCGCCGCGGTGTGGACCATCGGGGCGGCGACCCTTGCCACGCCGGTGGGCCAGACCTCGCTGGGCAACTACATCTTCTCGGGGCTGCAGACCGAGAACTGGGTCTATGTCCTGTTCGGCTGCGCCGCCTCGGCCGGCCTGGCCCTCTGCGCCGACCAGCTCCTGGGCCTGATCGAATCGGGCCTCGCTCGTCGGCGCCCCTGGCGCATTCGCATCGGTGTGCTGGGGCTGATCGCCGGGGCCGCCGCCGCGCTTGCGCCGCTCCTCGCCGCGCCGGCTGGCCACGCCTACGTCGTCGGGGCCAAGAACTTTTCCGAGCAGTACATCCTGTCCGAACTGATGGCCACGCGGATCGAGGCGGCGGGGATGCGGGCGGCGCGCAAGGAGGACCTCGGTTCGGCCACCGCTTATCGCGCCTTGGCTGCCGGCGAGATCGACGCCTATGTCGACTATTCGGGGACCTTGTGGGCCAGTGTGCTGCACAAAACGGACAATCCGGGGCGCCAGGCGATGCTCACGGGGATTTCCGAGGAACTGAAACGCCGCGACGGGGTGGTGGTCCTGGGCCCCTTGGGATTCGAGAACGCCTACGCCCTGGCCATGCGCGCGGACCGCGCGGCGGCCCTCGGGATTCGCGGCATCGACGATCTTTCCGCCCGCGCCGGAAGCCTGGTCCTGGGCGCCGATCTCGAATTCCTCTCCCGGCCGGAGTGGGCCGCCCTGCGGCGCGCCTACGGCCTTCAATTCAGGAAACAGACCGCCTATCAGCCCACCTTCATGTACCGCGCCCTGGCCGATGGCGAAGCGGACGTCATCTCGGCCTTTTCCAGCGACGGCCGGATCGCCGCCCAGCATCTCATCTTGCTCGCCGACCCGCGCCGCGCCCTGCCGCCCTATGACGCGGTGATCCTGATCTCGCCGCGGCGGGCCCCTGACGTGCGCCTGCGCGCCGCCCTCGCGCCCCTCATCGGAACGATTTCGGTGGACGCGATGCGCCGGGCGAATTTCAGCGTCGATCGCGATACTGGAAAGCAGACACCCGCCCGGGCGGCGCGGGACCTGGCCGCGGCCGCCCGTCTTCCCCTCGGCCGGACGCCGGGGGATAGGAGCTGACCATGGCCTTCTTCACACTACGAAGCAGGGCGGGCGAGGCGCCGGAGGAGCCCCCGTTCGGCGCGGACGCTTTCGTGGACGCGCTTGCCGAGCCGGCGGCCGTCTGCGCGCTCGACGGCGCGATCGAAGCGGCTA
>JACDGF010000508.1:0-1303 GCA_013815405.1 Caulobacteraceae bacterium
GGCGGGCGCCGACGCGACCCGCGAGCCGGGCGGCACCTCCTCTTTCGTGGTCGTCGACCGCTGGGGCGACGTGGCCTCGATGACCACCACGGTGGAGGGCCTCTTCGGCGACGGGCGGATGGTCGATGGCTTCCTGCTCAACAACCAGCTGACCGATTTTTCGTTCTCGCCCCGCGACAAGGAAGGTGCGCCGGCCGCCAACGCCGTGGGACCCGGCAAGCGGCCCCGCTCCTCGATGTCGCCGGCCATCGTCCTCGATCGCCAGGGCCGGGTCGTGGCGGCGGTGGGCTCGCCGGGGGGCCTAGCCATCCCGTCCTTCGTCTTGAAGGCTATCGTCGGCGTGCTCGACTGGAAGCTTTCCATGCGGGACGCCGTCGCCCTGCCCAATCTGGTCGCGATCGGCGACTTCTACGTCTCCGAACCGGCGAAGTTCCCGCCCGCCGTGCTGAAGGGCTTGGCCGAGCGCGGAATCACCCTGCGCGGCGGCTTCGGCGGCGAGGCCTCCGGCCTGCACGGAGTGATGTTCCGGAACGGCGCACTCGAAGGCGGCGCCGACCCGCGCCGCGAGGGCGTGGCGAAGGGCTGCTGCTGAGGGGGGTGAAACCTCCCTCCCCATGAAGCGGAGGGAGGGCGATCAGGAACCCGGCAACCGCAGGTCGAACACGGTGCCGGCGGGGCCGGTTTCGATCAGGACCAGGTCGCCGCCGTGGCCCTGGGCGAGTTCGCGGGCGATGGCCAGGCCCAGGCCGGCGCCGCCCCGGCGGGCCGAGCCGGCGAAGGGCTGGAAGAGATTGGCCCGGGCGCGCTCCGGCAGGCCCGGCCCGTCGTCGGCCAGGCGCAGGACGCTGTAGCCCGCCTCCCGGCGCAGGCTGGCCGCGATACGGCCTGCGGCCCGCCCCGCCTCTCCGCCCGTGATCGCCTCGCGGGCGTTGCGCAGGAGGTTGACCAGGATGCGGTGAAGCTGCTCGGCGTCGGCGTTCACCGTGGCCCCCGGATCGATCGCCGCGTCCAGCCACACCCCCTCGCGGGACAGGCCGGCGTCCTCGGCCGCCGCCTCCAGGGCCGCGCGCAGGGGCGTAGGGTGCTTGTCCGGGGCCGGTTCGTCGCTCTTGCCGAAGCTGAGCACATTGGAGGCCAGGGTGATCGCCCGGCCCAGCGCCCGCTCCAGCCGGGGCAGGGCCCGGGCGACCTGGGGATCGCCGGAGGCGGCCATCCGCTCCGAGGCGATCTGGGCGCTGGTCAGCATGTTGCGAAGGTCGTGGTTGATCTTGGCCACCGCCTCGCCCAGGGCCGCCAGCCGGGC
>JACDGF010000508.1:1313-2058 GCA_013815405.1 Caulobacteraceae bacterium
AGGCCGCGCGCAGATCGGCCTGCATTCGGTCCAGCTCCCGCTCGGCCCGGCCGATCTCGTCGCGCCGGCCCGACGGCGCGACATGGGCCCCAGGATCCTCCGGATCGGCGCGGAAGCGCTCCATCGACCGGGTGATGCGCTGCATCGGTCGGACCAGAAAGAAGTTCAGCGAGAAATAGACCACCGCCCCGGCCATCAGGGAGGTGAAGACGGCGATCCCGATCAGGCGGCCGAGCTGGGCGGTCAGCTCCCGTTTCAAGGGCCCGTCCGGGGCGACGATCTCGACGAACTCGCCGGGTCGGAGGCGGGGCCTCGCCATCACCCGCACCATCCGGTCGCCGCCGCCGACCAGGGTCTGGAAGGGCGCCGTCCAGGACATCGGGTTCTCGCCCCGCAGATCGACCAGATAGGGCGTACGGCGAAGCCGGGGCGCCTGGAGGACCAGCCGGCGCTCGTTGTCCACCTGCAGGGCGACGGAGACCACCTCGGCGCTCTGGAGCAGCTTTTCCGACACCCGCTGGGTGACCACGCCGTTGGGCGCGGTCTCTTCCACCAGGGAAGCCAGCTCGGCCGCGCGCAGGCGGTCGAGCAGCCAGCGCTCCTCGAACGCCGCCAGATTGGGCGGCAGGATCAGGAGATTGGCCAGGACCACGATCAGCACGGTGAGCAGCAGCAACCGCGCCGAGAGGCCGCCCGGCCAGAAGACGCGGCGCTCGCCGGGCGAGGGTGGCGCGTGCGGGGGGGC
>JACDGF010000049.1 GCA_013815405.1 Caulobacteraceae bacterium
GTTCTGATCCAGCGCGGCGGCGAGCAGGACGTCGCACAGCCGGCTGTGGTGCTCCGCACGCTCGACGTAGCGGCCGATCCAATAGAGGCTGTCGGCGACCCGGGCGAGCATCATGGGCCGGGATCCCCTTCCGACAGGACCCAGGTGTCCTTCGACCCGCCGCCCTGGCTCGAGTTGACGACCAGCGAACCGCGCTGGAGCGCCACGCGGGTCAGCGCGCCGGGCACGACGGTGATCGCCCGGCCACAGAGCACGAAAGGGCGCAGGTCGACGTGGCGCGGTTCGATTTGGCCGTCCACCAGGCAGGGGGCGGTCGAAAGGTTGATCGTCGGCTGAGCGATGTAGTTGGCGGGATCGGACCGCAGTTGCTCGGCGAAAGCCTCCGTTTCCGCCGCGCTGGCGTGGGGCCCGATGAGCATGCCATAGCCGCCGGACGCCCCGACCGCCTTGACCACGAGCGTGTCCAGATTGGCCAGGACGTGATCCAACTGCGCCGGTTCGCGGCAGAGGTAGGTCTTGACGTTGGGCAGGATCGGATCCTCGCCGAGATAGTAGTGAATGATGTCCGGGACATAGGCATAGACCGCCTTGTCGTCGGCGATGCCGGTGCCCGGCGCATTGGCGATCACGACATTGCCGGAGCGATAGGCGTTGAACAGTCCCGCGGCGCCCAATCCGGAATCACGACGGAAGGTCAGCGGGTCGATGAAGTCGTCGTCGACCCGGCGGTAGATGACGTCGACCCGGCGCAGGCCGGTGATCGTGCGCATGTAGACCATGTTGTTGTGAACGACGAGATCCCGCCCCTCGACCAGCGGCGCTCCCATCAGCCGCGCCAGATAGGCGTGTTCATAGTAGGCGGAATTATAGACCCCCGGCGTCAGCACCACGACCTGCGGATCGGGCCGCCATTCGGGCGCCAGGCTCTTCAACGTGGTCAGAAGCAGGTCCGGGTAGCGTTCCACGGGCCGTACGCGGGCGTCGCGAAAGGCGCCCGGAAACGTCCGCTTAGCCGCATCGCGGTTGGCCAGCATGTAGGAGACGCCCGACGGCACGCGAAGGTTGTCCTCCAGCACGAAGAACGTCCCGTCTTCGCCACGTATAAGGTCGGCGCCGCTTACGTTGACGTAGCTGCCGTGCGGGACGAAGACCCCGTGCATCTCGCGGCGGTAGGAAGGCGCCCCGAGGATCAGGTCTCGGGGAACCACGCCGTCGGCCAGGATCTTCTGGTCGCCGTAGATGTCCGCGAGGAACGCGTTCAGCGCTCTCAGGCGCTGGGTCAGGCCGACTTCGAGCCGCGCCCATTCCGCCGCCGCGATGATCCTGGGAAAGAGATCGGTCGGAATGATCCGCTCGGTCGAGTCTCCGGCGGCATAGACGGTGAAGGTGATGCCTTGGAGGAGGAAGGATTGCTCGAGGGTGCGCTGGCGTTCGGCGAGTTCCGCGGCGTCGAGCGTCGACATGCGCGCATGCAACGCCGCATAGTGGGGGCGCAAGGATCCGTCGGCGGCGAACATGTCGTCGTAGGCGCGGTCATGGGCGTAGAAGGGCGCGACGGCGCCCGGCCCGCGCGTTTGATCGGCTTCCACGGTGTCCACGCCCGTTCCCGCTCCCGTTTGCGCCGATCGAGTCTCGATCGGAGATTCCGATCAAGGCACAGCTGATTCATCTTCGCACGCGCAATCTCGGCTTGAACTACTGGAGCGCCCTGAAATCCCTTCGAAACGCGTCCAGCCGCCCTTGGCCGATCGCCTCGCGCAGCTGGCCCATCAGGGCGTGGAAGAAGGCGAGGTTGTGCCAGGAGAGCAGGACCTGGCCGAGGATCTCCCGCGATTTTACCAGATGGTGCAGATAGGCCTTTGAGTAGTCGCGGCTGGCCGGGCAGTTTAGGGCCGCATCGAGCGGCGCCTCGTCGTCCGCGAACTCGGCGTTCTTGAGGTTCCGCGGCCCCCGCGAGGTCCACACTTGGCCATGGCGGCCCGAGCGGGTGGGCAGGGCGCAGTCGAACATGTCCACCCCGCGCCACACCGCCTCGACAAGATCGATCGGCTTGCCGACCCCCATCAGATAGCGCGGGCGATCGGGGGGCAGAAGGCCGGAGGCATAGTCCAGCACCTCGCACATGGCGTCGTGCCCCTCGCCGACGGCGAGGCCCCCGATGGCGTAGCCGTCGAAGCCGGTTTCGACCAGGCGCCCGGCGGATTCCCGGCGCAGGGCCTCGAAGGTCGAGCCCTGCTGGATGCCGAACAGGGCCTGACGGTCGCGCGCGCCGAATGCCGCCTTGGACCTGGCCCCCCAGCGGGCGGAGAGGCGCAGGGCCTCGGCGGCGCGCGCTTCCTCGGCGGGCCAGGCCACGCATTCGTCGAGCTGCATGACGATGTCGGCGCCCAGAAGATCGGCCTGGATGGCGATCGAGCGTTCCGGCGAGAGGTCATGGCGCGAGCCGTCGATGTGGCTCTGGAACCTCACGCCCGCCTCGCTCACCTCATTGATCTTGGCCAGGGACATCACCTGGAAACCGCCGGAATCGGTCAGGATAGGCCCCTCCCAGCCCATGAACCGGTGCAGGCCGCCCAGGCGGGCGACGCGCTCGGCCGTCGGGCGCAGCATCAAATGATAGGTGTTGGCCAGGATGATCTCGGCGCCCGAGGCCCGCACCTGGCCCGCCGTCAACGCCTTCACCGTCCCGGCGGTGCCCAAGGGCATGAAGGCCGGGGTCGATATCGCGCCGCGCGGCGTCTCCAGCCGCCCGGCGCGCGCGGCCCCGTCGGTCGCTTCAATGATGAAGGGAAAGGCCGCCATCAGGCCGCGCGCCAGAGAAGGGACGCATCGCCGTAGGAATAGAAGCGGTATCCCGCCGCAATGGCGTGGCCATAGGCGCGCTTCATCGTCGCGGCGCCGCTGAACGCACAGGCCAGCATGAACAGGGTCGACCTGGGAAGATGGAAGTTGGTGATGAGGGCGTCGGCGGCGCGGAAACGATAGCCGGGGGTGATGAAGATCGCCGTCTCGCCCGCGAAGGGGACGATCCGCCCATCTTCGCCGACGGCGCTCTCCAGCAGGCGAAGGCTGGTCGTGCCGACGCAGACGATCCGCCCGCCGTC
Source organism: Caulobacteraceae bacterium (assembly GCA_013815405.1). Taxonomy (GTDB): domain Bacteria; phylum Pseudomonadota; class Alphaproteobacteria; order Caulobacterales; family Caulobacteraceae; genus Acaudatibacter. The sequence goes on from JACDGF010000049.1 coordinate 3,105, forward strand.
CGCCCGGATCGTGTTGAGCGCTTGCGCCACCTCCTCCGAAACATCCCCGTATTCGCCGTGCATGCGGTGATCGGCGACGACCTCGCTCTTGACCGGCAGGAATGTGCCCGCGCCCACATGGAGGGTGACGAAGTGCGTGGATACGCCTCGGTTCGCGAGCCGGTCCATCAGGCCCGCGGTGAAATGCAGCCCGGCCGTCGGGGCGGCGACCGAGCCCTCCACCCGGGCGAAGAGGGTCTGATAGTCGAGCCGGTCGCGCTCGTCCGGCGCCCGGCGCGTGGCGATGTACGGTGGTAGCGGCATCTCGCCGCGCTCGGCGATGGCGAGGTCGAGGTCGGCGCCACAAAGATCAAAGGCGAGGGTCACTTCTCCGTCCGCCTGTTTGGCCTCGACGGTCGCGTCGAGGGCGCCGCCCAGGCAGGCCCGGTCGCCCGCGTGGCCGAAGGCGATGCGGTCGCCCACCCTCAGCCGCTTGCCGGGCCGCATGAACGCGGTCCATCGCCAGGGGGAGAGGCGCTTGTGCAGGGTCGCTTCGACGGCGACGCCCGGGCCCTGTCGCATCCGCGTTCCCGACAGCCGCGCCGCGATCACGCGCGTGTCGTTGAACACCAGGGCGTCGCCCGGCCGAAGACGGGAAGGCAGATCGCCGATCCATCGATCGTCCAGGGCGCCGTCGCTCGCGACCTCCAGCATGCGCGCGCCGTCCCGGGGAACCGCCGGCCGCAGGGCGATCCGATCCTCCGGCAGATCGAAATCGAAATCCGACAGCCGCGCGGCGCCGGAGGGGTCCTCAGGCGTCACCCACCCTCATCGAAATGATCTTTCCCGGCTCGCGGGGCGGTTCGCCCTTGGGCAGGGCGTCGACGTGCTCCATCCCCTCGGTGACCTCGCCCCACACCGTGTACTGACCATCCAGGAAATTCGAATCCTTTAGGCAGATGAAGAACTGGCTGTTGGCCGAATCGGGGTTGCTGGTCCGGGCCATGGAACAGGCCCCGCGCCGGTGCGGCGCCTTGGAGAATTCCGCCTTGAGATTGGGTTTGGGCGATCCGCCGCTTCCCGTTCCACCGGGATCGCCGCCCTGGGCCATGAAGCCGTCGATGACCCGGTGGAAAACCACGCCGTCATAGAACCCTTCGCCGGCCAGCTCCTTGATCCGGGCCACATGGCCGGGCGCGAGGTCGGGCCGAAGGCGGATGGTCACCGGGCCGGTGGCCAGGGCCATGACCAGGGTGCCTTGATCTTTCGGCATGGCGCTCACTTCACCTCGGCGGGGATGTCGAGATCGCAGATCGATAAGTCGACGACCTTGGCCGTGCGGACGCGATCGACCATCGCCTTGAACCAAGCGCCGCGGGGATCGATGACCCGCACCTGGGGACGCTCGGGCGCCGGAATGTCGGCCAGCACACGCACCGTGAGCATCCTGTCCTGGGGCGCGGCCACCGGCTCGCCGGTCTTGATTGCGCGGATCACGTCGAGGCCGGCGATGGCGCGGCCGAAGGGCGTGTATTTCTGGTCCAGATTGGGGGTGGCGTCGCGCATCAGGTAGAACTGGCTGTTGGCGCTGTCCGGGGATTCGGCGCGCGCCATGCCGGCAACGCCCGGGCAGAACGTGCCCCAGGCATTGACCTTGTGATCGACCGTCAGGATGCCGAGATCCATGGTCTGGCTGATCACCGGCAGGCTTCCCAGGAACCCCGCTTCGGTTCCCGCGGCCTTGGTCGCCACCACCAGCGGCGTCTCGGGCCCGCGGCGGAAGGTGAATTCGCCGGGCAGGTCCGGCTTGGCCGATCCGCCCGTGCCGTTGTCGAGCGGATCGCCGGTCTGATCCATGAAATTGTCGAGCACGCGGAAGAAGGCGCGCCCGTCGTAGAGGCCGGCTCGGGTCAGTTCCCGAACCCGCGCGACGGCCAGCGGCGCGGCCAGCGGGCTCAATTCGACGATGATCCGCCCCTTGTTGGTGTCGATCACCAGGATGTTCTGGGGGTCGGGAGTGCGCCAATCGGCCTCGGTGGGGGCGGCGACCGGAGCGGCGGGCGGGACCTTCGGCGCCGCCTGGGCTTGGGCGGCGACGGCCAGCGCGGCGCACAAAGCTGGAATAGGGGTGGATTTCATGGGCCCTCGCCTAGACCGGCGAGGCGCGGGCGGCAAGACGCGATCCGCGCTTTTCAGGCGCCGCCGACCTTGTCCAGCATGCGTCGCTCCACGCCCTTGGGTACGAAGCGCGACACGTCGCCTCGCATGCGCACGATGTCCTTCACCAGACGCGACGCGACCGCCTGATGACGCGGGTCGGCCATCAGGAAGACCGTCTCGATCTCACGGTCGAGCTGCTGGTTCATGGCGGTCATCTGGAATTCATATTCGAAGTCGGCCACGGCGCGCAGGCCCCGGACGATCAGCTGGGCGCCGACCTGACGGGCGAACTGGATAGTCAAGTTATCGAAAGGAAGAACCTCGATCTCGGCGATCAGGGCGCAGGGCCGGGTTTCCTCCTGGAGGATGGCCACTCTTTCCTCCAGGGAGAAAAGGGGGCCCTTGGCGGCGCTGACCGCCACGCCGATCACCAGCTTGTCGACCAGCTTCACCGCCCGGCCGATGATGTCCAGATGACCGTTGGTCGCCGGATCGAAGGTGCCCGGGTAGAGGCCCGTTCGCTTCATCGTCCTTGCCCTCTCATGGCTCGATCCCCTCGTCGCCCGGTTCGGCCGCCCCGCCCTCCAGGCGCTCGACCGACACCACGTGCTCGTCCTGGGCGGTGCGGAAGATCGTCACCCCCTGGGTATTGCGCCCGGCGATCCGGATCTGGCCGACGGGAACACGGATGAGCTGCCCCTGATCGGTGACCAGCAGGATCTCGTCGGGGTCCTCGACCGGGAATGACGCCACCAGCCGGCCGCCCCGCCGGGAGAGGTCGTGGGCCATCAGGCCCTGCCCCCCGCGACCGGTGCGGCGATAGTCGAAGGCGGAGGTGCGTTTGCCGAACCCCTCGGAGGAGACGGTGAGCACGAACTCCTCGTCGGCGCCCAGTTCGGCTATCCGGTCCACCGAGAGGGTGACTTGGCCCTCCAGGGCGCCCTCCTCGTCTTCCTCGGGCGCCACCGCGGGCCCTTCCTCGAGCTCGCCGTTCGCCGCCGCGCGCATGGCGTTGGCGTGTTTCAGATAGGCGCCGCGCTCCGCCGGGCTCGCGTCCACCGCCCGAAGGATCGCCATGGAGATGACGCTGTCGCCGCCCGCCAGGCGGACGCCGCGCACGCCGGTGGACTCGCGGCCGGCGAAGACGCGCACGTCGCCCGCGGCGAAGCGGATGCAGCGGCCCAGGGCGGTGGTCAGCAGGATGTCGTTGGCCGCCGTGCACAGGCCGACCCCGATGATCCCGTCGCCGTCGTCCAGCTTCATAGCGATCTTGCCGGCCCGGTTGATCTGGGCGAAGTCGGAAAGCTTGTTGCGCCGCACGCCACCCGAGCGGGTGGCGAACATCACGTCCAGCCCCTCCCAGCTCGCCTCGTCCTCGGGCAGGGCCAGGATCGAGGTCATCGTCTCGCCAGGCTCGATGGGAAACAGGTTGACGAAGGCCTTGCCGCGCGAGGTCGGGGTTCCCAGCGGCAGACGCCAGACCTTGAGCTTGTAGGCCTTGCCGCCGGAGGAGAAGAACAGCATCGGCGCATGTGTCGAGGCCGAGAACACCCGGGTGACCGCGTCCTCTTCCTTGGTGGACATTCCGGCGCGGCCTTTCCCCCCGCGATGCTGGGTGCGGTAGGTGGTCAGCGCGGTGCGCTTGACATAGCCGCCATGGGTGACGGTGATGACCATCTCCTCGCGGGCGATCAGGTCCTCGTCCTCGACGTCGGCTTCGCCCTCGACGATCCGGCTGCGGCGCGGGACGGCGAACGCCTCGCGCACCTCGACCAGTTCGGCGCGCACCACCGCCATGATCGCCTCGCGGGACGACAGCAGGTCCAGGTGGGCGCGGATGGCGGTGGCTAGATCGGTCGCCTCGGCGAAGATTTCCTCGCGGCCCAGGCCCGTCAGGCGCGACAGGGTCAGGGCCAGGATGGCGCGAGCCTGCTCGTCGGTCAGGCGGACCAGGCCTTCCGCGACCACCACCGTGCGCGGATCGGCGATCAGGCGAATGAGGGCGATCATGTCGCCGATCGGCCAGTCCCGCGCGCCCAGGCGTTCACGGGCCTCGGCCGGGTCCTTCGAGGAGCGGATGATCGCGATCACTTCGTCGATGTTGACGACGGCTATGGCCAGTCCGACGAGGACGTGGGCCCGGTCGCGGGCCTTGGAAAGCTCGTGGCGCGTGCGCCGCACCACCACCTCTTCGCGAAAATTCACGAAGGCGGTCAGCATGTCCAAGAGACTCATCTGCTGGGGCCGGCCGCGGTTGAGCGCCAGGGCGTTGACCGGGAAGGCGCTCTGCAGGGGGGTGAAGCGGTAGAGCTGGTTGAGGACCACCTCGGCGCCCGCGTCGCGCTTCAGCTCGATCACCACGCGCATGCCGGTGCGGTCGCTTTCGTCGCGCAGATCGCCGATGCCCTCGATGCGTTTTTCCCGCACCAGCTCGGCGATCCGCTCGACCATGGCCGCCTTGTTCACCTGATAGGGAATGGCGGTGATGATGATCGCCTCGCGGTCCTTGCGGATCTCCTCGATCGTGGCGACGCCGCGCACCACCACCGAACCGCGGCCGGTCATCAGCGCCGCCCGGGCCCCGGAGCGGCCGATGATCTCGCCGCCGGTGGGGAAATCGGGGGCCGGCACGATGTCCGCCAGCGCCTCGAGCGCAATGTCGGGATCGTCGATCAAGGCCAGGCAGGCGTCGATGACCTCTCCCAGATTATGGGGCGGGATGTTCGTGGCCATGCCCACGGCGATCCCGCCGGCGCCGTTGACCAGGAGGTTGGGGATCCGGGAGGGCAGGACCGCCGGCTCGGTCTCCTTGCCGTCGTAATTGTCCTTGAAGTCGACGGTGTCGCGATCCAGGTCGGCGAGGATGGCCACGGATGCCCTGGTCAGGCGGCATTCGCTGTAGCGCATGGCCGCCGGCGGGTCGTTGTCCACCGAGCCGAAGTTGCCCTGGCCGTCGATCAGCAGCAGGCCCATGGAGAAAGGCTGGGCCATGCGCACCAGGGTGTCGTAGATCGAAAGATCGCCGTGCGGATGGTATTTGCCCATCACGTCGCCGACCACCCGGGCCGATTTGACGTACGACCGATCGGGCGTGTGGCCCTGCTCGTTCATCGAATAGAGGATGCGGCGCTGGACGGGTTTCAGGCCATCGCGCACGTCCGGCAGGGCGCGGCTGACGATCACGCTCATGGCGTAGTCGAGGTAGGATTTCTTGACCTCGTCCTCGATCGAGATCGAGGTCACATGCCCGCGCCGGCCGTCCTGGGGCGGTATGGTCGTCTCATCGGTCAAAGGGAGGCTTCAACGCTCAGAATCGGACACCGAACGTCCGCCGTCGTCACTAGCATCGCGGGGCCGAAAAGGCCATTGAAACGCAAGAATCCCTCCCCCCCTTCTTGGGGAAGGAGGGAAGGCTAGAACGGGATCTCGTCGTCGAGGTCGGCGGTGAAGGTTTCCTTGGGGTTCGACTCGCCGGCGCGCGGGCCCGCGCCGTAGCCCCCCGCGTCGACCTCGCCGCGCGCGCCGTCGCCCCGGCCGTCCAGCATGGTCAATTCGCCGCGGAACTTCTGCAGCACGATCTCCGTGGCGGATTTTTCAACGCCCGAGGCATCGTTATACTTGCGGGTCTGCAGAGCGCCTTCGAGATAGATCTTCGAGCCCTTGCGCAGGTAGTTTTCCGCCACCTTCACCAAATTGTCGTTGAAGATCGAGACGCGGTGCCATTCGGTCCTTTCGCGCCGCTCGCCGGACGTGCGGTCGCGCCAGGTTTCCGAGGTGGCCATGGTGAAGCTCGCCACCCGATCGCCCGAATTGAGCGTGCGAATCTCCGGGTCCCGACCCAGATTACCCACCAGAATGACCTTGTTGACGCTGCCGGACATGATTGTCTCCTGCTCGCCCGGCGACCACGCGCGCCGGAATCCTAAGGCGAGCTTAGCAGCCTTTCCGCGCCACGCAACGGCTATGTTCTATTTTTGTTCCGGTGTCGTCGGCATGGCGCCCGGAACGGCGAGGCGGCCGTCGCCCGTGCGAACCATGAAGGGATAGCGGTAGCCGTCGAAGGACTGGGCGGTGAACACCCCTTCCCTCTGCAGAAACAGGAACTGGCTCTGATAGGCGCCGACAACCTCGCTCTGGGAGACGCCCAAGCCAAGAAAACGCAGCCTCATCATTTCCAGCTGAGCGGCGCAATGCTCCAGGTCGGGTTGGCCGCGGGCCAGGATATTGAACTTGACCTTGCCGTCAGGCGCCTTGGCCAGGTGCCAGCAAACGCCGCGGTCCGTCGGCGCCTCGAGCGCCTTTTGGCAGGCGGTCAGGGCGACGGCGGCGAGAACGGCGGGCAGAAGGTCTAGGCGGCGCATGGTCCTTGAAGGTTACATCCGCCCCGGGCGGGAGGGAATGCCAAAGCGATCGCCGACTAGCTCGGATCCTGGCCCGCACATTCGGGGCCTTGCTCGAACAGCGTCCGGAACCTGCGGTTGTCGTCGGAGATTTCGACCCGGCCGACCACCAGTCGCAGGGTCCGGTCTCCCCAGCGG
>JACDGF010000509.1 GCA_013815405.1 Caulobacteraceae bacterium
GTGTTGGAAAGATCGGCCGCCGCATTGGCCAGGGCCACCGCCTTGCCGCCGACCCCCCCGTCGCCGCCGTCCTGGCCCGGCGCCACGCCGTTCTTGCCCTGGATCCCTGGCGTTCCGTTGACGGTGTCGATCATGGCTGTTTCCCCTGAAGCGCCGGCGAGCCGGAGCGCCCCGCCCCGCGATCCCGCCTTGCCTTCGCCGCCATATCACCACAATCGGGGAAGGGGGGGAAGGGGGCGCGCGCTTCGGAGTAGGCGCCCTCCGCGGTATCGCTCGATAGGGCGCGAACGCCTTGATTGCGCCCCGCGCCGAATCCCGCCCATCATTCGCCCCCGCCAGCCAGGCCGACGCCCGTGATCGACAACCCTCTCCAGGCCGAACGACTGCTCGCCAAGCGTTCGCGCACGCTCCCCCTCGCGGCCAGGGCGACACCCGAGGCGGTCGCGATCATTCGCGAAAACGCGCCCGGGTTCGAGGGAAACCAGCCTTGCCGCATCCTCGACGTCAGGGACTCCGGCGACGCAGGCGGCATCGTGTGCCGGCTCGACCTCCAAGGCGCCGGCGGCGACAGGGAGCTCTGCGTTTCGATCACCCATCTCCGATGGGACCCCCGCGCCCCGCTGTCCCACGAGGTGACCGCCTATCAAAAACACCGCGTCAAACGCCTGCGCCGCCTGGGTGCGTGAAGCGGCGGACCCTATTCGCTGAACCGCAGCCGATAGCGGCCCCGTCCGACGAAATCGAGATAGCCCCGGTCACGAAGCACCTGCAGCTGCTGGCGGATTTTCGGGCGCACATGGCGGTTGCCTGGATAGAGGCGATGAAGCCGGTCCTCCTGACCGTAGACGTCGTCGAGGGTGAAGTCCGGCCGGCCGATCAGGTCGAGGCATTTCATGACCTCGATCAGCCATCCCCTCGCCGCGAGGCCCTCCTCCTTCAGGAACAAGGTGCTACGCCATTTCTCCAGGACGTCAGCCTTGGGAACCGCGTCGCGGTCGCGAACCAGGAACACCTTCCCCGCCTCCGGGATGTCGCCCAGCAGGATGTTGCAACCCACCCAGCCGGCGCGCTTCGCCGTGGGCGCAAGGGGTTTGCGTTCCTCGATGATTTCCCGGACGAAGAACTGCTTGGGAATGAAGAACAGATTGGTCACCCCGAAGCGGGCGAGGTCATAGTTCATCATGATGAGGCTGGGGTTATTGCTCGCCGCCAGCCGATCGCACATCGAGCCGAAGGCGCCGTCCACCACCTTGCGGCCGAACCGGTTCTTCGAGCTTTTGAGTTCGTATTCCTCGTCGCAGGTGAGACATTGGAAATCGGCGACCCGCCGGTTTCCAGGGAATTGGTTCATCCTCTCCGCGCCGCAGTTGGGGCAGAAGAGCCAGGCGGCCGCCCATTGTTCGGTCCAGACGCGGGCGTTCTGCGTGGCGCTCTCGAAAACTGTCGAGGCTTCCTCGAAGCCGAGGCTGAACGGCGGGTCAGCCAAAATACCCGCGCCGGGTGTGGTCGAGCTCGTTGTTCTTGGCGTCGAGTGTCACATAGCCGCGGGCGTCGAACTCCACCGCGCCTTGCTCTTCCCACGAGTAGTCGGAGGCGTTGTCCTCAGCAAAGTCGGCGGCCTCCTCGGCGTCATCCGCCTCGACCTCCGCGATGTAATCGACGTAGGCGTCGACCCGGCAGAGCACTTTGAATTTCGGCATGGGGCCGCCTTCGTTCGCGCGAAAATGGATCATCCCACATGAGTGCGTGCCTGAAAACAAGATCTTTGTCAGTGATTTAGCGGTTATCGTCGGTAGTCGTTTGCCGCCTCGCCATCGAGGCATCGCCCTTCCCGCTTACCCCACCTCCCACGCCGCCTCGATCATGGCCAGCGGCATGACCAGGGTGAGGGGCGCGTCGGCGAGCGGGAGGGCGCCGTGGGCGGCGTACCACCCGGCCGCGCGGTCGTTTTTCGCGTCGATGATCAGCATGACGCCGCCCACCTCGGCGGCCGCGCGCAGGCAGCGCCAGCGGCCAAGCCCAGGAGTTGGCCGCCGAACCCCTGGCCTTGCGGGCC
>JACDGF010000510.1 GCA_013815405.1 Caulobacteraceae bacterium
CGCAGCCCGCCCCCGCCCTTCACCACCTCGACCCTGCAGCAGGAAGCCTCCCGCAAGCTCGGCTTTTCCGCCCAGCGCACCATGCAGGCGGCGCAGAGGCTCTATGAAGGCGTCGATATCGGCGGCGAGACGGTGGGCCTGATCACCTATATGCGCACCGACGGCGTCCAGTCGGCCCCCGAGGCGCTCACCGAGGCGCGCGCGGTCATCGCCGGCCTCTATGGCAATGACTACGTCCCCGAGAGCGCCCGCCACTACAAGGTCAAGGCCAAGAACGCCCAGGAGGCGCACGAGGCCATCCGCCCGACCAGCCTGGAGCGCAATCCCGGCCGCCTCAGGCTGGAGAGCGATCTTGGCCGCCTCTACGAACTGATCTGGAAACGCATGATCGCCTCCCAGATGGAGTCGGCGCGAATCGAGCGCACCACCATCGACCTGGACAGCGCCGACGGCGCCACCGGCCTGCGCGCCACCGGCCAGGTGATCCTCTTCCCGGGCTATCTGGCGGTCTATGAAGAGGGCCGGGACGACGAAGCGGACGAGGATGGAGGCCGCCTGCCGCCGGTCGAACAGGGCGCCGCCGCCAGGGTGCTGGCGGCGCGGGCCGATCAGCACTTCACCGAACCGCCTCCGCGCTATTCCGAGGCGAGCCTGGTCAAGAAGATGGAGGAGCTGGGCATCGGGCGGCCCTCGACCTACGCCTCGATCCTGTCGGTCCTGCGCGATCGGGCCTATGTGCGCATGGACAAGAACCGCTTCGTTCCCGAGGACGCCGGCCGCCTGGTCACCGCCTTTCTGGAGCGGTTCTTCGCCCGCTATGTGGAATACGACTTCACCGCCGGCCTCGAGGAAAAGCTCGACCTCGTCTCGGCCGGGGAACTCGACTGGAAATCCCTCCTGCGGGAGTTCTGGCGGGACTTCAGCGCCGCCGTCGGCGAGATCGGCGAGCTGCGCATGGGCGAGGTGCTCGAAGCGCTGGACGCGGCTCTGGGGCCGCACATTTTCCCCGACCGGGCGGATGGGGCCGATCCAAGGGTTTGCTCCACCTGCGGGACCGGGCGGCTGTCGCTCAAGGCCGGGCGCTACGGCGCCTTCATCGGCTGCTCGAACTACCCCGAATGCCGGTTCACCCGGCCGATCGCCGCGTCCTCGGGCGAGGACGCGGGCGAGGCCGGCGACCGGGAGCTTGGCGTGGACCCGGCCAGCGGCCACCTGATCTGGCTGAAGTCCGGCCGGTTCGGCCCCTACGTCGAAGAGGCCGCCGCCCCGCCCAAACGCGCCAGCCTGCCCAAGGACTGGCCGCCGCCCAGCGTCGACCTCGACAAGGCCCTGCGCCTCCTGCGCCTCCCCCGCGACGTGGGCGCCCACCCGGAGGACGGTGCGATGATCGTCGCCGGCATCGGCCGCTATGGGCCTTACGTCCAGCACAACGGCGCCTACGCCAACCTCTCGGGGACCGACGAGGTCTTCGACGTCGGGCTCAACCGGGCGGTGGCCGCCCTGGCCGAGAAGCGGGCCGGCGGCGCACGGGGTGCGCGCGGCGAGTCGCTGAAGGATCTCGGCCCCCATCCCGCGCCCGGCAAGCCCGTTCGGGTGCTCGCGGGCCGCTACGGCCCCTACGTCAAGCACGAGGCGACCAACGCCAACCTCCCCAGGGGCGCCGATCCCGCCACCCTCACCCTCGACGCCGCCGTGACCCTCCTCGCCGCCCGCGAAGGCGCGCCGAGGAAGAGCGCCGGACGCAAACCGGCGACGAAAAAGGCGGCGGCGAAGAAGACGGTCAAGGCGAAGAAGAAGGCGTGAGCGTTCGAAAAAAAGAATCCTCCCTCCCCTTCATGGGGAGGGTGGCCCGAAGGGCCGGGTGGGGCTGTCTGACGCTAGTCTCGATTGCTGGAGATTGCCCCCTACAGCCCCACCCTGGCGGCGGAGCCTGTCCGCGGGCGCGCGCTTCGCGCGACCCGGGGGCCGCCTGCCCCTCCCCATGAAGGGGAGGGGGGCTAGGCCTCGACGCCCCGCCCGACACCCTGCTCCCCGCGACCGCGCCCCGCCCCCCGTG
>JACDGF010000050.1 GCA_013815405.1 Caulobacteraceae bacterium
CGGTGCGGGTCGCGTGACGCTGCGTTCGGCACCGCAGGGAACGGGTATCATCGCCGGTGGGCCGATGCGCGCGATCTTCGAATCGCTCGGCGTTGCCGACGTCGTGACCAAGTCGGTCGGCACGTCCAATCCCTACAACATGATCCGCGCCACCTTCGAAGCCCTCAAGGTCCAGGCCTCGCCCCGCCAGGTGGCCTCCAAGCGCGGCAAGAAGGTCAGCGACATGGTCGGCCGCCGCGCCGACGGCGCCGGCGACACGGCCGAAGCGTAGAGGGACAGGGTCATGGACAAGGTCATCGTTCGCCAGACGGCGAGCCCCATCCGCCGCAAGGCCGATCAGCGCGCCACCCTGGTGGGCCTGGGCCTCAACCGCATCGGCCGCGCCTCGACTTTGGACGACACCCCCCAGGTCCGCGGCATGATCGCCAAGGTCGCCCACCTGGTCGAGGTGGTGGGGTAGGGAAGTCCGGGGACAAGCGGGGAAATCAGGGGGAGAATCCTCGAAGCCGGAGGGGATTTGGGGGATTTTTGACAGCCGAGTCGGGCGCCCGCCCGGCGACAGATCTCTATAAAAGGAGAGGCATCGATGACGAAACTGAACGAACTGGCGCCGAGCCCCGGCTCGACCAAGAAGCGCATGCGCGTCGGCCGCGGCCCGGGATCGGGCAAAGGCAAGACCGCCGGCCGCGGGGTCAAGGGCCAGAAGGCCCGGTCCGGCGTCGCCATCGCCGGCTTCGAGGGCGGCCAGATGCCGCTGCACATGCGCATGCCCAAGCGCGGCTTCAACAATCCCCATCCCAGGGACCTGGCCGAGGTGAACCTGTGGCGCCTCGAGCAGGCGATCTCGGCGGGAAAGCTGGACGCCGGCAAGCCCATCGATGGGGCCGCCCTGGTCGCCGCCGGCGTCCTGCGCCGGGTCAAGGACGGGGTGAAGCTGCTGGGCAAGGGGGTCCTGACCTCCAAACTCGAAATTGTCGTCTTCGCCGCCTCGTCCAGCGCCGCTGCCGCGGTGGAGAAGGCGGGCGGCAAGCTGACTGTCACGAAACCCGAACCGGTCGCCGCCGCCTCGAATCCTTAGGGCGCCCGCCGGTTCGGCCTCGCGCCGAGACGCCCGGTGCCCTATCTGAGGGTTCGCCCGGACACGTCCCTAAAGGGGGAATTGAATGGCTTCGGCCGCCGAACAGCTCGCCGCCAACATGAACTTCGGCGCCTTCCAGAAGGCGACCGAGCTTCACAAGCGCATCTGGTTCACTCTGGCGGCCATGGTGATCTACCGGCTGGGGACCTTCATCCCCATTCCGGGAATCAACGCCGCGGCCTTCAAACATGCCTTCGAGGGCCAGGCCGGCGGAATCCTCGGCATGTTCAACATGTTCTCGGGCGGCGCGGTGTCACGGATGGCCGTCTTCGCCCTGAACGTCATGCCCTATATTTCGGCTTCGATCATCGTCCAGCTTCTGCAGACCACCTATCCGCCTTGGGAAAAGCTGAAGAAGGAAGGCGGCGAGGCGGGGCGCAAGCAACTCAACCAGTACACCCGCTACCTGACCGTCGTCCTGGCGGTGTTCCAGTCCTTCGGCATCGGGGTGGGGCTTTCCAACAGCCCTGGAATCGTCGACCAGCCGGGCCTCTTCTTCATCCTCTCGACCGTGGTGACCCTGACCGGGGGGACCATGTTCCTGATGTGGCTGGGCGAGCAGATGACCAGTCGGGGGGTCGGCAACGGCATCTCCTTGATCATCTTCGCCGGCATCGTAGCCCGGCTGCCGGTCACCCTGTGGCAGATGCTTCAGGAAGCGCGGCTGGACTCGTCCAGGAGCGTCATGGTGTTCGGCCTGATCGCGCTATCCGTGGCCGTGGTGCTGTTCATCGTCTTCATGGAGCGGGCTCAGAGGCGCCTGCTGATCGTCTATCCCAAGCGACAGGTGGGCAACCGGATGATGGGCGGGGAGAACTCGTTCCTGCCGCTGAAGATCAATGTCTCAGGCGTGATCCCGCCGATTTTCGCCTCGTCCCTGCTGCTGTTGCCCGCGACGGCGGTTGGTTTCCTGGCCACCGCCCACCTGCCCGAGTGGGCCCAATGGCTGCCTCTCGCCGCCGGCCAGCTGACCCATGGCAAACCCTTGTTCATGGTGGCCTATGGGCTGCTGATCATCTTCTTCTGTTTCTTCTACACGTCGGTGGTGTTCAATCCCGACGACACCGCCGAGAACCTGCGCAAATACGGCGGCAACCTTCCCGGAATCCGCCCCGGCAAGCGCACGGCGGAATATATCGACTATGTGCTCACCCGCCTGACCATGATCGGCGCGGTCTATATCGCCCTGGTCTGCCTGGTGCCGGAATTCCTGGCCGGCCCCACCGGGGCCTACGCCTTCGGCGGAACCTCGATCCTGATCGTCGTGTCGGTGACCATGGACACGGTCGCCCAGATCCAGTCGCATCTCCTCGCCCACCAGTACGAGGGCCTGATCAAGAAGTCGAAACTGCGGGGCGCGCGGCGCTAGCTGGGCCGGGTGATTCACTCCAGGTAGTCGTCGAAGAGCGGGGAGGGGAGGCATGAATCTGATCCTTTTCGGCCCGCCGGCTGCGGGAAAGGGGACTCAGGCCCGGCGCCTGATGGACACCCGGGGCCTGATCCAGCTCTCCACCGGGGACATATTGCGCGCCGCGATCGCCTCGGGTTCCGACCTCGGGCGACGGGTCGAGGCGATCATGGGGCACGGCGAGTTGGTCACCGACGAGATCGTCATCGGCCTGATCGAGGAACGCCTGCCGGAGCTCGACGCCGCCGGCGGCGCGATTTTCGACGGCTTTCCGCGCACCCTGGCCCAGGCCGAGGCCCTGGACGCCATGCTCGAACGACGCGCCCACCAGATCGACCTGGTCATCCGCCTGAAGGTGGACGACGACGCCCTCAAGGCGCGGGTGGCCGGCCGGTTCGCCCAGGCCGGGCGGGCCGACGACAATCCGGCCGCCTTTGAGCAGCGCCTCGTCGCCTACAACCGCGACACTGCCCCCCTGCTTCCCTACTATGAACAGCACAACAAGGTGGCCGAGATCGACGGGATGGCGCCGGTCGCCGCCGTTTCTGCCGCCATCGACGCCGCCATCGACGGGCCGCAGTTCTGAGATTTCGCTCCGGATCAAGAATCCTCTTCCGCGCATTGCGCCACCTGACGTAATCTTCGAGCTACGTTTATTAGTAATTATGTTGATATCAAAAGTTTAGATCAAACTTCAGGCGATAAAACTCTTTTTAAAGCCTCAAAAACTCTGACTCTATACGGTGACTGATAATGATTCCTCCACCCTGCCGGGTGGTAGGTGCGATAGGACTCGGCTGGGAGACCCTCGACCCGAGCAAAAATGTCCTCCGTTATGTCCGGCTCAGCGGTGGCTATGAATTCTGCATTTGCGAAGCTATTCCTAATAAGTCTGTCGTAATCTGGTCCACTCTGAAATATGCAGAGGTCTGGCTGTAGTATTTCAATTTCGCGACGGAGCAGTCTTTTTTGAGCAGCTGCGAATGCTTCGTATTCTGACGGTGGCAAATCCGGAACGCGTTTATTCCATTTGAGAGAATGGCATTTGGCCACGTTGGCCGCCATGGCTGTCGGCGGATCGCCAGCAAACCTGTGGAACCCTGGCCAGAAACCGCTTCGGCGATTTTTCGGTTGAGCAGATGCGAAACGGTATTCGCCATACCCCCAAATCAGTGCCTTGATTGAATCGTCGTTTTGAACGAACTGCGCCAACGTCTCGATGCGCTTGTACGGATAGGGCTCGGGGTAGTCCCAACCGTTCTTGGGGTCTCGCAGTTCGACCGCGTCCCAGCACCAGTCCCCGGTTTCCTGACCCAAAATGAGAACGCGCTTTTTGGCGTCGGCATATTCTTGCGTGACCTTTAGGAGAAATGGGGCGGTGAATTCCTCAAGTTTGAGGCTGAAATTCGGGACGACACTCTTCCACTCCGCATAGGCTTCGTTCAACGCCTGTTGAGTTTTGTCTCTGTCCATGATTCGATCTCCTCATTCCTCGTTCAGGTAAAGGCGCTCTTCGGTTCCTATCTGAAAGCCGATGGAGTTCTGGTCAAGCAGGGGACAGACGTTGGCCAAGCCTTCGATCGTTCCGGCTATCTCGGTCCGCGTGCGCTCCGATAGCCATTGATTACGCGCGCCGCTGGCGGCGACCAAGTGCCAGCCGAGCGACCCGGCCCTTCGGAATTCGAGGAGGGCCGGCTCGTCGCCTCCCCACTCGTAAAAGTACGCGCGGCCATCGACGATACGCCGCAAGGCCGTTCGGGCGTAGTCCGGCCGGGCGAGGCAGTTCTGGAATCGCGCGGCCGCCTCGATCAAATGCCGACGGCTGTCCACCGCCGTGAGTCTCGCCGTTCCGAGCCAAGGCGGGGTCGGAAAATCGACAGTATAGAGGGTATCCCAGAGCGCCACCCACGGATCCGACGCCTCGACGATCCGGGCCACGGGAGCTTCGCCATAGAGCGCGCGGATTCGGGACAGCGCCCAGGCGAAAGCGCCCATCTTCTGCGCTCCGAACGCACCCTCGAGAAAGAGCTGGATAGCCGGGCCAGCGGATGCAAAGTCGCGCGGCAGCGTCGCCAGGCCAAGGAGGAGTTCGTCGGCGAGCGCCTTGGCGTGATGGACATGCTTCGCGGCGGGGCCGCCCCCCGCGAGCACCTTGACGAGAGCACGATAGGCTCCGCGCCTGCGCGCGGGCGCGCCCAACCGGCCAAGGGATTTTACCAGTCCTGGCGGACAGAGACCGTAAGCCTGCGCCATCAGCGCTCGGCCGGACGTGCTGGACAGAAGCCGATACGCCCGTTCAGCGGACACCGCGTCGCCTTGCACGGCGCCCGAGGCTGGTCCGGCAAGCCAAGCGTGCCAGATATGGCGGCGCGCGTCCGAGGCGGCGAGATATTCGCCGACGCGATTTCCACGCCAGATCGCGGCCACATCGCCGCTGAAATCACCGGAGATGAAATCGGCGACCGTGTTCAGGCCGCGGAAGGGTTCCACTTCGCGGCCCGCGCGCGTGTCGCCATCCACGGTGAGGGTTTCTTCATCGGCGAAGCGCGATTTGGTCATGGCTTCGCCTGGGGCCGCTTGGGGCATTGTTTCTGTTTCCTTTGAAGGGGGTCCTGGATCAGTCCGGCGGTTCGACCGAGGTCGAGCCACTGACCGCCAGCGTCGAGGCGCAATGCCGCGAGCGGAGAGAATCCTTTTCAGGCCCCGAGTTGACCCTTCCGGGGAAATTAAATTTCGGTAACGTGGCCGCGAGATTTCCGACCGGGTCGGGGAGGCGGCACCTGCCTGCGTGCTATCTTGACAAAAAGGCAATGGTTGCCTACTTAGATGCGATGGAAAAGGTCCCGTGCCCACTCTTCGCCGGTTCGCCACGTGCAAAATCGCCGTCTATGCGGATGACCACGGACCACCGCACTTTCATATTGAGGGGCGTGGCTTCCGGGCGGTCGTGGAGATAGAGACCATGAGAATTCTGGCCGGAAAGTCGCGCGATATCGCCGAGGCGAGGGCGTGGGCGAAGCTCAATGCGGAGGCGTTGTGGGCCGAATGGAACCGGCTCAATCGAAGGAGGTGAGGGTGCGAACCGATACGCCGAACATACGGGCTGTCCGCGCCGGGCTCGGGCGTGAACTGGCGATCACCTGGAAGGGCGGCGCCGAATGCCTGGTCGATCTCGGCATGACCATCGCCGACTACGCCCTCTTCGCCCCGCTGAGACGGAACGACGCCCTGTTTCGCGCCGCCGCGATCGGAGACTGGGGCTGGTCGGTCCGCTGGTCCGATGAGATGGAACTCTCCTCGGACACCCTTTGGCGCCTGTCTTTGGAGCAGGGCGGGGCGTGGCTCCGCGCGTGGCGCGTCTGTCATGGAATGACCCAAGGCGAGGCCGCCGCCGCCTTAGGGGTCAGTCCCCGTATGTGGCGCTACTACGAAGCCGGTTCGCACATTCTTCCCAAGACCGTGCGGCTCGCCTGCATCGGGCTCGACGCCCAGGCGAGAGCGGCGTGAACGGCCGCCAAGGAACCCCGCGGCAATCCATTTTCGCCCTCGCGGCATTGACCCTCCGCTGACAATACCTATAACAAGGCTCTACCGCGAAAAGGGCGCGATCTGCGCGCCGGCTCCTCCCCGAAAGGCGGCAGGGCCGGATGTGCTTTTCGCGCTCATCGGCGTGACCAGGAGAGAAGCTGCGTGGCCCGAATCGCCGGCGTCAACATTCCAACCAACAAGCGCGTCGTGGTCGCGCTGCAATACATCCACGGGATCGGCAAGACCAAGGCGCGCGAGATCGTCGGCAAGGCCGGCATCGACGATGCGCGCCGGGTCAACCAGCTGACCGACCAGGAGGTCATCCACATCCGCGAGACCATCGACCGCGACTATCAGGTCGAGGGCGACCTGCGCCGCGAGACGGCGGTGAACATCAAGCGCCTGATGGATCTGGCCTGCTATCGGGGCCTCCGCCACCGCAAGGGCCTGCCGGTCCGCGGTCAGCGCACCCACACCAACGCCCGCACCCGCAAGGGCCCCGCCAGGCCGATCGCCGGCAAGAAGAAGTAAGAGAACCGATCGATGGCCAAGGAACCGGCGCGCGTCAAGAAACGCGAACGCAAGAACATCACCTCCGGCGTGGCGCACGTGAACGCCTCGTTCAACAACACCATGATCACCATCACCGACGCCCAAGGCAACGCCATCTCCTGGTCCAGCGCCGGGACCATGGGCTTCAAGGGTTCGCGCAAATCCACCCCCTACGCCGCCCAGATGGCGGCCGAGGACGCCGGCAAGAAGGCGGCCGAGCACGGGGTGCGCACCCTGGAAGTCAATGTGTCGGGGCCCGGGTCCGGGCGCGAGTCCGCCCTGCGCGCGTTGCAGGCGGCCGGCATGACGATCACCACCATCCGCGACGTCACCCCCATTCCGCACAACGGCTGCCGGCCTCCCAAACGCCGGCGCGTCTGAGGCCCGCCCCAAGTACGACCCCTTCATCGCCGGCCCATTGCCTCGCGGCCGGCGGCCCCCCTGCTCGAGGGATACCCGCCCGTGATTGAAAGAAACTGGAACGAACTCACCCGGCCCGAGAAGCCGATGATCGAGCTGGGCGCCGATGCCGCTCGCAAGGCGCGCATCGTCGCCGAACCGCTCGAACGGGGCTTCGGCGTGACTCTCGGCAACTCCCTGCGCCGGGTGCTGATGTCGAGCCTGCAAGGCGCCGCCGTCACCGCCATTCAAATCGATGGCGTCGTGCACGAATTCTCGTCCCTGGAAGGGGTGCGCGAGGACGTGGTCGACATCGTCCTGAACATCAAGCAGCTGGCCCTGCGCATGCACGCCGAAGGCCCCAAACGCATGACCCTGCGCGCCACCGGGCCCGGCGCGGTCACCGCCAGCCAGATCGAGGCGCCCTCGGACATCGAGATCCTCAATCCCAAGCATGTGCTCCTCACCTTGGACGAGGGGGCCACGGTGCGGATCGAATTCACCGTCCAGAACGGCAAGGGCTATGTCCCCTCCGAGCGCAACCGTCCGGAGGACGCTCCCATCGGTTTGATCGCGGTGGACGCGCTCTACAGCCCCGTCAAGCGCGTGGCCTATCGAGTGGAGCCCACCCGCCAGGGGCAGAGCCTCGACTACGACAAGCTGGTGATGGAAGTGGAAACCAATGGCGCGGTGTCGCCGGTGGACGCCGTGGCCTATGCCGCGCGCATCCTCCAGGACCAGCTCCAGGTGTTCATCTCGTTCGACGAGCCGAAGAAGAAGCTGGACGGCGAGGCGAAGCCCGAACTTCCCTTCAACCCGGCCCTGCTCAAGAAGGTCGACGAGCTGGAGCTTTCGGTGCGCTCGGCCAACTGCCTGAAGAACGACAACATCGTCTATATCGGCGACCTCATCCAGAAGACCGAGGCGGAGATGCTGCGGACACCAAATTTCGGCCGCAAGTCGTTGAACGAAATCAAGGAAGTCCTTGCCAACATGAACCTGCACCTGGGCATGGACGTGCCCAACTGGCCGCCGGAAAACATCGACGACCTGGCCAAGAAGTTCGAAGACCAGGGCTGAAGCCTGCTATAGGGCGAGCGACGGAAGGAGAGATCCCATGCGCCACGGTTACGCGCGCCGCAAGCTGGGCCGCACGTCGAGCCATCGCACGGCCATGTTCGCCAACATGGCCGCCAGCCTGATCAAGCACGAGCAAATCGTGACCACTCTTCCCAAGGCGAAGGAGCTTCGGCCCTTTGTCGAAAAGCTGGTCACCTTGGCCAAGAAGGGCGACCTCCACGCCCGCCGCCTGGCCATTTCCAAGGTCCGCGACGTGGGCCAGGTGGGCAAGCTCTTCGCCACCCTGGGTCCCCGCTACAAGGCCCGCGGCGGCGGCTACATCCGCGTCCTCAAGGCCGGTTTTCGCCACGGCGACAACGCCGCCATGGCGGTGATCGAGTTCGTCGACCGCGACGTGACGGCCAAGGGCCAGGATTCCGGACCGGTTATCACCGCCGCGGCGGAGTAGGCGCGTCGGATTTCAGATCCCCGGCGCCGCGGCGGCCGCTGGACGTCCCCTCCGTCACGGCGCGAGAGGGCGCCGCGCCACCTCCCCCTCGCGAGCCGACGGAGGCGGCGTCCGGCGGCGAGCGCAGACTGCAAGGAGCCATGCACTTCTTGAAAAACGGACTTGACGGAATGATTGTGAATAAATAAAACTATTATCTCAAACGAGAAGAACAAGCCCGTGGCCGATTGGCGACCCAAGCTCATTCCGGCCCTCAGCTACCGCGATCAGCGCGCCGCCATGACCTGGCTCGAAAAGGCCTTAGGCTTCGAGGTCTTCATGCTCATCGAGGACGCCGATGGCGGGCTGGTCCATTCGGAAATGCGCTTTGGCGATGCGGTGGTCATGATCGGATCGGAATGGACGGACGACCACCGGAGCCCGGCTTCCATCGGCGGCAAGAACAGCCAGACGGTGCATGTGAGCGTCGATGGCGACATTGACGCCCATTGCGAGCGCGCCCGGGCCGCCGGGGCGGTGATCCTCGCCGAGCCCGAGACCCAGTTCTACGGCGACCGCACCTATCGCTGCCGCGACCCCGAAGGCCATATGTGGACGGTGAGCCAGACCGTCGCCGAGGTCACCCGAGAAGAGGCCGAGAAGATCAGCGGGCTCAAGATCACCGGATGGGTTTGAGGAGACTTGTCATGAACGACGCGGCGCGGCCCACCCTGGCCTCGGGCATCGCCTACCGCGATCCGAGGGCGGCCCTGGCATGGCTGGAAAAGGCGTTCGGCTTCGAGACCTCGATGGTGGTGGAAAATCCCGACGGGACCATCGGCCACTCCGAGATGCGCTTCGGCGACGGCCTGATCATGGTCGGAAGCGAATGGGACGCCCGCCACAAGAGCCCCGCTTCGCTTGAAGGGGTCAATACCCAGTCGATCCACGTCCAGCTCCAGGGCGGCCTCGACGCCCATTGCGAGCGCGCCCGCGCCGCCGGGGCGGTGATCACGCGCGAGCCCGCCGACCAGTTCTACGGCGATCGGGTCTATGGCGCGACGGACCCGGAGGGCCACGTGTGGACCTTCGGCCAGACGGTGAGGGCCATGTCGCTCGAGGAGATGACCGCGGCGGGCGGCGTGTCGGTCCGCGAGCGGCTTTGAGCCCCCGCGCGGTCGCCCTGGACCGCACCCTCGCGGCCCTGGCCGATCCCCACCGGCGC